>NZ_JBHYMF010000027.1:0-57378 GCF_042742855.1 Streptomyces sp. NPDC058877
CCGCACCCACCCCATACGACAACGCCGGCCTTCAAGACCACAACCGAGTCTTGAAGGCCGACGTCACGCCAGGCCCCGAATTAACCAACGGCATCCGCGTGGAGGCGGACCGGGGCCCCTTCGCGCACATGCGCTCAGGAGCCTGCTGCAGGGCCCGTGGAGCCGCGCGGGGCCAGGGTCACGGGCAAGAGGTCGGGAGTAGCCGCTTCGCCCGCCAGGACGCTCAGGAGGGCTTCCATGCCCCGTTCCCCGATGCGCTCGGCGGGGAGGGCGACGGTGGTCAGCTCGGGCTCGACGGCGGTTGCGAGCGCCAGGTCGTCGAATCCGGTGACCGAGACGTCTTCGGGGACCCGCAGTCCGAGGCGGCGCAGGGCCTTGCAGGCCCCGGCCGCGAGGATGTCGTCGTCGCAGACGAGGGCGGTGGGACGGGGGCCGGGCGCGGCAAGGGCCCGCTCGGTGGCGGCCATGGCGCCGTGCACGTCCAGCGGGGCGCGGACGGTCCGCACCGAGACCTCGGCGAGGGACTCGGCGAGGGCTGCGGCGCGGACGTCGAAGGTCCAGGACGGCACGGCCGAGGCGAGGTGGACGAAGCGCCGGTGGCCGAGCGCGAGGAGGTGCCCGGTGACCTGGCGCATGCCGTCGGCGACGTCCAGGTTGACGTGGGCGGCAGCGGCGTCCGCGGGGTCGCTGTCGAGCATGACCAGGGGCAGGTCGGTGCCGCGGAAGGCCTTGAGCGCGTCGGACGCCATGGAGGAGGCGATGACGCCGTCGAGGGCGGCGCGGGCCGAGGCGAAGGGGTCCTTGGCGGGCCCGATGCCGTCGGGGGAGGGGTAGAGGACGACGCCGAAGCCGTGCCGGGCTGCGACGGAGGCGGCTCCGGTGTAGACCCGGGCGAAGAACTCGTTGGTGAGGGCCGGTACGACGAGGAGCGCGGTGCGGGTCCGGCCGAGACGGAGGTTCCGGGCGGCGAGGTTGGGGCGGTAGCCGAGTCCGCGGGCGGCCTCGCGGACGGCCTCCGCGGTGCGTTCGGAGACCCGGCCGCGCCATTTGTCGCCGAGGACGAGGGAGACGGTGGCCTGGGAGACGCCCGCGGCCCTGGCGACGTCCCGGCTGGTGGGGCGGGAGCCGCCGAGCGGTTCCGGGGTCTGCACAGGAGCCTCCGAGTCGAACGGTCACGGGGCGCGGGCTGGACCCGCGCACAGGCGACATGGTACGTATGACGCCAGAAGTTATACGTAAAACCTCGATCTGGGATCGGGGCGACGGGAGAGTGACATGGCCACCGAGGCCCCCGCGCACGGCGGCTATCTCGACATACTCCGGGCGCCGCACGCAGCCCGACTGCTCGCGGGAACCCTCGTCGGCCGGCTCCCCAACGGCACCGGCCCCATCGCCATGACTCTGTTCGTCCGGGACCAGGGCGGCGGCTACAGCCTGGCCGGTGGCCTGATCGCCGCCTACGGCGTCTCCAACGCGGTCGGGCAGCCGCTCCTCGGCCGCGCCGTCGACCTCAAGGGACAGCCCAGGGTCCAGCTGCCCGCCGCGGTGCTGTCCGCACTCGGCATGGCCCTGTTCGCCCTCACCGGCATCGGCAACCTCGCGCTCGCCTATGCGGCCGTCGTCGTCGCGGGGCTCTTCACCCCACCGCTGGAGGGCGGCCTGCGCGCCCTGTGGCCGAGCGTGCTGGGCCGGGAGGACCGGGTGCACCGGGCGTACGCGCTCGACGCGGTCGCCCAGGAGGTGATGTTCACCGTGGGCCCGCTCCTGGTGACGCTGCTCGTCGCCCTGCGGTCGCCCGCCGCCGCCCTGCTCGTCATCAACCTCCTGGGCGTGCTCGGCGCTCTCGCCGTGGTGCTCTCCGAGCCGTCCCGCACCTGGCGTTCCGCCGCGCGCGAGGCCCACTGGCTGGGCGCCCTACGCTCGCCGGGCCTCCTCGCCCTCCTCGGTTCGTTCTTCTTCGTCGGGCTGGCGCTCGGCTCCATCACGGTCTCCGCCGTCGCGTACGCCGACGACCGGGGCGCGCCGTCCGTGTACGGCTGGCTGATGGCGGCCCTCGGCCTCGGCGCGCTGTTCGGCGGGGTCCTCTACGGCGCCCGGCAGTGGGTCGGGGCACCCGAGCGGCGCCTCCGGGCCCTCGTGGGCCTCCTCGCGGTCTGCTACCTGCCGCTCATGCTGACCCCCGGCCCCGTCGCCATGGCCGGCCTGTCGGTCCTCTCCGGGGTCTTCCTCGCCCCCGCCCTCGCCTGTGCGTTCATCGTGGTGGACCGGCACGCCCCGAGCGGCACCGTGACCGAGGCCTTCTCGTGGCTCGTGACCACCTTCGGGGTCGGCGCGGCCCTGGGCTCCGCCGCTGCGGGGCCCGCCGTCGAACTGGCGGGAACCACGGCCGGGTTCGCCGTCGCGGGAGCCGGCGGGCTGGCCGCCCTGCTCGTGCTGCTCGCCACCGGTCGCGCCCTCCGCGCCCCCACCGGCCGCGGCACCACCGTGCGACACGCCGCAGGAGGGGCGGTTCCCGGCGGCGTGCACGCCGAAAAGAACGCGCACTGATCGGAACACGACCGAAACGGGAACGTCCAACCCGGTTTCAGCGCACGCCGTCAGGCGTAATGTTCAGACATGGACCGCCGCATTTTCGGGCTGGAGAACGAGTACGGCGTCACGTGCACGTTCAGGGGACAGCGCCGACTGTCTCCTGACGAAGTGGCGCGCTACCTCTTCCGCCGTGTCGTGTCATGGGGCCGCAGCAGCAACGTCTTCCTGCGGAACGGCGCCCGCCTGTACCTGGACGTGGGTTCACATCCGGAATATGCCACACCGGAATGTGACAACGTGACCGAACTGGTCACCCACGACAAGGCCGGCGAGCGCATTCTCGAGGGCCTTCTCGTCGACGCCGAACGACGCCTGCACGAGGAGGGAATCGCGGGCGACGTCTATCTCTTCAAGAACAACACCGACTCGGCCGGAAACTCCTACGGCTGCCACGAGAACTATCTCGTCGCCCGGCACGGGGAGTTCTCCCGGCTCGCGGACATCCTCATCCCCTTCCTCGTGACGCGGCAGCTGATCTGCGGCGCGGGAAAGGTCCTGCAGACCCCGCGGGGTGCGGTCTACTGCGTCTCCCAGCGCGCCGAGCACATCTGGGAGGGCGTCAGTTCCGCCACCACGCGCTCCCGGCCCATCATCAACACCAGGGACGAGCCGCACGCCGACGCCGAGCGCTACCGCCGGCTGCACGTCATCGTCGGGGACTCGAACATGTCCGAGACGACGATGCTGCTCAAGGTCGGCGCCACCGACCTCGTCCTCCGGATGATCGAAGCCGGCACGGTGATGAGGGACCTGACCCTGGAGAATCCCATTCGGGCGATCCGCGAGGTCAGTCACGACATCACCGGGCAGCGCAAGGTCAGGCTCGCCAGCGGCCGTGAGGCCTCCGCCCTGGAAGTGCAGCGCGAGTACTACGAGAAGGCCGTGGACTTCGTCGACCGCCGGGGCATCCGCGCCGGCACCGTCGCCCAGGTCCTGGAACTGTGGGGCCGTACGCTCGACGCGATCGAGAGCGAGCAACTGGACCGCATCGAGACCGAGATCGACTGGGTCATGAAGCACCGACTCATCGAGCGTTACCGGACCAAGCACAACATGACCATGTCCAACCCGAGGGTCGCGCAGATAGACCTCGCCTACCACGACATCCACCGCCGCAGGGGGCTGTACTACCTGCTCCAGAAGAACGGCCAGGCGGCCCGGATCTGCAACGACATGAAGATCTTCGAGGGCAAGTCGGTGCCCCCGCAGACCACCCGGGCCCGGTTGCGCGGCGATTTCATCCGGCGCGCCCAGGAACAGCGGCGCGACTTCACCGTCGACTGGGTCCACCTCAAGCTGAACGACCAGGCCCAGCGCACGGTGCTGTGCAAGGACCCGTTCCGTTCCGTCGACGACCGGGTGGAAAAGCTGATCGCCGGAATGTAGGAAGGTCGCACTGGTCGGCTGGGCCCCGCACGTTCCCCGTGCGGGGCCCTCGACGTGACAGGAGGAACGCCTAGAGTGTCGGCACCATTACTGTGCCGTCTGAGATCTGAGGAACACGTGCGCCGACTTGCCGGCCTACTCGTCGTCCCGCTGCTGCTGCTCTCCACCGCGGCGTGCGGCAGCGACGACAAGGGCTCCGATTCCGTCTCGATGAAGAACGGGCTGCCCGCCATCACCGCGGGGGAGAAGTTCGGGGAGAAGCCGACCCTCTCCAAGGGGGAGGGCGACCCGCCCAAGGAACTGAAGGTCAACGTCATCAGCGAGGGCGACGGCGCGGTGACGAAGAAGGGCGATGCGCTCCAGGTGAACTACCTGGGCCAGGCCTGGGACTCCACCACCCCGTTCGACAACAGTTTCGACCGCGGTCAGCCCTTCGACCTCACGCTGGGCGCCGGTCAGGTCATCAAGGGCTGGGACCAGGGTCTGGAAGGCCAGAAGGTCGGCAGCCGCATCGAGATCGGCATTCCGCCGGAGCTCGGCTACGGTGCGCAGGGGCAGGGGGACATCAAGCCCAACGCCACCCTCGTCTTCGTCGTGGACATCCTGAAGGCCGTGACCATCCCGAAGTCCGCCACGGGCACCCCGGTCGCCCAGGACGACAAGGACCTGCCGCAGGTCGGTACGAACACCGACGGCAAGGCCCCTTCGCTGACGGTCCCGAAGGCCGACCCGCCGACCAAACTCGTCTCCAACTACGTGCTGGAGTCCACGGGCGAGGCCGTCCAGGCCACCGACACGGTGGTCGTGAACTACGTCGCAGCCCTGTGGGCGGACGGCAAGGTCTTCGACTCCACCTACACCACGGGCAAGCCCGCCAACTTCCCGTTGCCGCAGCTCACCCTGAAGGGCCTCAAGGACGGTCTCGTCGGCAAGAAGATCGGCAGCCGCGTCCTCATCGTCGCTCCGCCGTCGGAGGCGTTCGGCAACGAGGAGAAGCAGGGCATCCCGAAGAACTCGACGCTGGTCTTCGCCGTGGACATCCTGGCAAAGATGTAAGACTGTCCCGATCGCGCATTTCACCCTTGCGCAGTTCATCAGTATGAGGAGCAGTTCAGTGAGCATCGAGAAGCCCGAGGTCGACTTCCCGGGTGGCGAGCCGCCGAAGGACCTGGAGATCAAGGACATCTGGGAGGGCGACGGCCCGGAGGCCAAGGCCGGCGCCACCGTCTCCGTCCACTACGTGGGCGTCTCCTTCTCCACCGGTGAGGAGTTCGACTCCTCCTGGAACCGCGGCACCCCGCTGCAGTTCCAGCTCGGCGTCGGCCAGGTCATCCAGGGCTGGGACAAGGGCGTGCAGGGCATGAAGGTCGGCGGGCGTCGCCAGCTGATCATCCCCGCCCACCTGGCCTACGGCGACCGGGGCGCCGGCGGCAAGATCGCTCCGGGCGAGACGCTGATCTTCGTTTGCGACCTGGTCGCCGTCTGATCGGTCACGCCCGACCGGTGACGGTCTTCCGAGGGTCCTCGTCGTCCACGGCGAGGACCCTCGGCTTTTGTCCCGACACTCCGGGGCGGTACGGTCGGACGTCCGAGAACTGGAACCGGGGAAGGGTGCGGGGCGTCGATGGCGATCGCCAAGTCCGAGCGGCTGATGAATCTCGCGCTGTGCCTGCTCGGGACGCGCCGTCCGTTGAGCAAGCGCGAGCTCCGCGGTTCCATCGAGGCGTACCTCGAGGCGAGCGGCGACGACGCCTTCAACCGCATGTTCGAGCGCGACAAGGACGACCTCCGCGAGCTCGGCCTGGTCATCGAGACCGTCGAGAACCTGGAGGGCGAGACCGGTTACCTCGCTCGCCGCGACTCCAACCGGCTCCCGCCGATCACCCTCGACGCCGAGGAGGCCGCCGCGCTCGGCCTCGCGGCCAAGGTCTGGCAGCAGGCCCGTCTGGCCGGGGCCGCCAGCGGTGCCCTCCAGAAGCTTCGCGCCGCCGGCATGCCCGAGGCCGGGGACTCCTACGACACCCAGCCCAGTGCCCTCGAACCGCGCATCCCGGTGCGCGAGACCGCCTTCGAGCCGCTCATGCTGGCCTGCCGTGACCGACGGCCCGTCGTCTTCGACTACCGCAAGGCCAATGCGGCCCGCCCCGAGACCCGCCACGTCGAGCCGTGGACCCTCGAATGCTGGCGCGGTCACTGGTACCTGGCCGGTTGGGATCGCGACCGCGGTGCCGAGCGCGTCTTCCGGCTCTCCCGCATCACCGGGAAGGTCCGCTCACGGGCCGGTGCCTTCACCGCGCCCGTCCCCGACGTCTCCACCGTCCGGGAGACCGTCGAGAGCTGGGCCGGCGAGACCGCCACCCGCTCCGCCCGGATCAGGCTCCGCGCCGGCTGCGGCTACCCGCTCCGCGCCCGTGCCGGTTCGGTGACCGAGGGTGACGACGGCTGGGACGAACTGGAGATCCCGTACGGGCACGGGCTCGACGCCTGGCTCGTCGAGTTCGGCCCCGACGTCGTCGTGCTGGAGCCGGCCGACCTGCGGGCCGACGTGATGGACCGGCTGCGCGCCGTGGCCAAGGGCTGAGGGGGAGACGTACCGCATGGCTGCCAACGCGATCGACCAGACGAGGCGAATGCTCTCCCTCGTCACCTATCTCCGCGAGCGCCCCGGCGCCCACGTCGCCGACGTGGCCCGTGCCTTCGGGATCACCGAGGACGAGCTCATCGCCGACCTGGACGTGCTGCCCATGTGCGGCACCAGCTTCCGCGGCGGGGACCTGCTCGACATCGACACCGACGGCGACCGGATCTGGTGGCACAACCCCGACGACGTGGCGGAACCGCTGCGGCTCGCCGCTGATGAGGCGACCGCGCTGCTCGTCGCCGCCCGTGCCGTCGCCACCCTTCCGGGGCTCCGCGAGAGCGACCGGGAAGCCCTGCTGCGGGCCACCGCCAAGCTGGAGGCCGCGGCCGGCGAAGCCGCCGGGGCCAGTGCCCGGCTCTCGGTCACCTTCGAATCCGAAGGAGGGGTCTTCGCCGAGGTGGACCGGGCGATCTCCGAGCGGCGACGCCTCTGGGTGCGGTACTACTCGCCCGCGCGTGACGAACTCACGGAGCGCGAGGTCGACCCGATCCGGCTCTTCGCCGTCGGCCACACCTACATGGAGGCGTGGTGCCGGCTCTCCGAGGCACGCCGCACCTTCCGGCTCGACCGCGTCGCGGAGATCCGCATCCTCGACGAGCACGCCGCGCCGCCCGAACTGGAATTGCGGGACCTCTCCGAGGGCCTCGTCCAGCCGTCCGCCGGTGACCCCGAGGTGATCGTCGAGGTCGGACCCGGCGGTCGCTGGGTGGCCGAGTACTACCCGCACGACCGGGCCGAGGAACTGTCCGACGGCGGACTCCGGATCACCCTGCGGACGCCCGATCCCGCCTCGCTGCGCAGGCTGGCGTTGCGGTTGGGCAGCGACGGACGCATCGTGGCGCCTGCGGACCTCGCGGACAGCGCGAGGGCGGCGGCCTCTGCAGCGCTCGCCGCGTACGAAGCCGTGTGACGTTCTCCGGTTCGGGGGCGCTGTTACTGACGTGATGCCAAAGTCGAGAGAGATGAGGGAGATGTCCGCGATGTATGGATTTGCGGCTTCCGTGACCCCGGTCCTCTTCAAGGCCGCCTGCCCCGACTGCCGCTCCCGCTTCGAACTCTCCGCGAGTGCCCTGCGCCTCGCCATCGGAGCCAGCCGCCGCACCACCTTCTACTCCTTCACCTGCCCCGAGTGCGGCAGTTCCGTCCGCAAGCCCGCCGGTGAGCGCATCGTCGAGCTCCTCACCGGCGGTGGGGTCCGTACCCTGCGCCTCCACACCACCGTCTGAACGATCCGCATCCGTCCAAGGTCTAGGCTCAGCACATGTTCTGGCCCATGCTCGCCATCGCCCTCGGCTTCCTCGGCCTCGCCGTCCTCGGCGTCCTCGCCGTCCGGGTCTTCCTCGAGGTCAGGCGCCTCGGCCGTCAGGTGGCCCACACCACGCGGCGCATCAACCAGGCCGCCCAGGAATTGGAAACCGCTGCCGCCGATCTTGCCCGAACCGGTGATTCGCTCCGCTAGGTCGGTGCCGTACGCTGCAGGAAACGCCCTTGGTCCGGGCCCGCGCGGCGCAATCGGGAGTATGCACGGGCATTGCCCCGCGTTTACTCCTGCGGGTTACGATCGCAGGCAGCGCGGTGGCCGGACGCATGTCCGACCGGCCGGGCACGCACTCCCCATGCCGCCTCGGTGAGAAGGTAGACCACAGCCATGTTCCGTCAGATCGGTCCCCTCGAGATCAGCCTCATCCTGCTCGTCGTCGTGCTGCTCTTCGGCGCCAAGAAGCTCCCCGAGATGGCGCGTTCCCTGGGCAAGTCCGCCCGGATCCTGAAGAGCGAGGCGAAGGCGATGAAGACGGAGGGTGCGGAGGGCGCCGCCGCCCCCGCCGCCCAGCAGGCCGAGCAGACGGCCGCTGCTCCGCGGACCATCAAGGCCGCCCCCGGCGACGTCACCTCGGCCCGGCCCGTCACCGAGACCACGGACACCACCCAGCGCTGATCCGGTTCGACCCGCTCGCCCCAAGGCCGCAGCACGGCGGCCTGCCCGCATGAGATGAGGACGTGGGTTGCTCAAGTCTGCCCGCACACAGAAGCAGAAGGACCCCGAGGGGCGGATGCCGCTCGTGGACCACCTGCGCGAGCTGCGCAACCGCGTGGCCAAGGCGATGCTGGCGATCGTCGTGGCCTCCATCGTGGCCGCGTTCTTCAGTCAGCAGCTGATGGACCTTCTGTCCTCGCCCGTGCCGAAGTGCCCGCCCGACACCACGGTCTCCGACAACACCGGCGGTCGTTGCGTCATCATCGCGTACCAGACCATGTTGTCGCCGTTCACCTCGACGGTGAAGGTCGTCATGCTGGCGGGCGTCATCGCCTCCACACCGGTCTGGCTGTACCAGCTGTGGGCTTTCGTCGCGCCCGGCCTCCACAAGAGCGAGAAGAAGTACACGTACTACTTCGCTGCCGCTGCGGTTCCCCTCTTCGCCGCCGGCACGTACACCGCCTACCTGATCATGCCGGTCAGCGTGAAGGTCCTCATCAGCATCACGCCCGACGTGGCGTCGAACTTCCTCTCGCTCGACGACCTCCTGGACTTCACCACCCGCATGGTGCTCGTCTTCGGCCTGGCCTTCGAGCTGCCGCTGCTGTTGATGATGCTCAACTTCACGGGACTGGTCACGGGCAAGCGCATGGCCGGGTGGTGGCGCGCCATGGTCATGTCCACCTTCATCTTCGGTGCCGTGGCCACCCCGTCCACCGACCCGCTCGGCATGATCGCCCTCGCGGGGCCGATCATCGTCCTCTACTTCATGGCGGTCGGCGTCGCCCTCCTCAACGACCGCCGACGCCAGCGCGCCAACCCCGACGCCGAACTGAGTGACGACGAGGCCTCTTCGCTCGACCTCACCCCGGAGGCCGTGGGTGCCGTCGAACCCTTGAACGGAACCCGCTCCCTGCCCGAGCAGGCCACCGGCGAGCAGGGTGGGACCGGGACGCACCGGCTCAACGGTTACGACGACATCACCTGATCTTGTAGGGTCCCCCCAGACTCCGTCCGGGGGGACCCCCAATGGCCAGCGACATCACCCTCTTCGTCAATCCGACTGCCGGCCGCGGCCGTGGCGCCCGCGCCGCCCAGCCCGCAGCCAGGACGCTCCGGGACGCCGGATTCTCCGTCCGCACCGTCCTCGGGATCGACGCCGAGGACGCCCTGGCGCGCGCCCGCCGGGCCGTCGGCGAGGGCACCGGAGCCCTCGTCGTCGTCGGAGGCGACGGCATGGTCTCCCTCGCGCTCCAGGCCGTCGCCGGCACCACCACCCCCCTCGGGGTCATCGCTGCCGGAACCGGCAACGACTTCGCCCGCACCCTCGACCTGCCCGTCCGTGAACCGGCCGCCGCGGCCCGGCTCGCCGCCGACGTCCTCAAGGGCGGGGGAGCCCGGGCCATGGACCTCGGGCGGGTGACGGTCGGAACCCGCACCCGCTGGTACGGCACCGTCCTCGCCTCGGGCTTCGACTCCCGCGTCAACGACCGGGGCAACCGGATGCGCCTCCCCGTCGGGCGCTTCAAGTACGACCTTGCGATCCTCGCCGAGCTCGCCGCCTTCAAGCCCGTCCCGTACCGCCTCGCCTTCGAGGACGGGCGCGTGCTGGAGGTCGACGCGACCCTCGTCGCCGTCGGCAACGGCACCTCCTACGGCGGCGGCATGCGGATCTGCGCCGACGCCCGCACCGACGACGGACTCCTGGACGTCACGGTCGTCGGCGACTGTGACCGCACCACCCTGATCAAGGTGTTCCCCCGCGTCTACCAGGGCACCCACCTCGACCACCCCGAGGTGACCACTCACCGGGTCCGCTCCCTCACCCTCGACGCCCCCGACACCACCGGCTACGCCGACGGCGAGCGCCTGGGCTCCCTGCCGCTCGCCGTGGAGTGCGCACCGGGTGCGCTGCGCGTCCTCGCGCCGCCCGTGCCCTCCACCGGAGCCCCACCCTCCGCATCCCCTCGATAAAGATCGCGTCACTGTCACAGGGGGCGGGTAGGCTCGACAACAAGATGACAGAGGACCTCACACCAGCCGAGGCGTACGCGGCGGCCCGCGCCCGCAACGCCGAGCAGGCCACCGCGCTGGCCCCCTTCCGCGAGATGTACGACTTCGACCTGGACCCCTTCCAGATCGAGGCCTGTCAGGCACTCGAAGCGGGAAAGGGCGTGCTCGTCGCCGCGCCGACGGGATCCGGGAAGACCATCGTCGGCGAGTTCGCCGTCCACCTGGCCCTCGCCCAGGGCCGCAAGTGCTTCTACACGACCCCCATCAAGGCGCTGTCGAACCAGAAGTACGCCGACCTCGTCAAACGGTACGGGGCCGACAAGGTCGGTCTGCTCACCGGTGACAACAGCGTCAACGGCGACGCCCCGATCGTCGTCATGACCACCGAAGTCCTCCGCAACATGCTCTATGCGGGGTCGCAGACGCTCTCCGGCCTCGGGTACGTCGTGATGGACGAGGTCCACTACCTCTCCGACCGCTTCCGCGGCGCCGTCTGGGAGGAAGTGATCATCCACCTCCCCGAGTCCGTCACCCTCGTCTCGCTCTCCGCGACCGTCTCCAACGCCGAGGAGTTCGGCGACTGGCTCGACACCGTACGCGGCGACACCGAGGTCATCGTCTCGGAGAGCCGGCCCGTGCCGCTCTGGCAGCACGTGCTCGCGGGGCGCCGGATGTACGACCTCTTCGAGGAGGAGACCGACCACGGCGGTCGGGGCGCGTCCCGGCGGGAGCTCAACCCCGACCTCCTCCGTCTCGCCCGCACCGAGAACACGCGCACGTACAACCCGCGCGACCGGCGGCGCGGCAAGATGGTTCGCGAGGCCGACCGCGAGCGCGAGCGCCGCCAGCGCTCCAGGATCTGGACGCCTGGCCGCCCCGAGGTCATCGAGCGCCTCGACGCCGAAGGGCTGCTGCCCGCCATCACCTTCATCTTCAGCCGCGCCGGCTGCGAGTCCGCCGTGCAGCAGTGCCTCTACGCCGGTCTCCGACTCAATGACGACGAGGGGCGGCAGCGGGTCCGGGAGATCGTCGAGGCGCGCACCGCTGCGATCCCCTCCGAGGACCTCCACGTCCTCGGGTACTACGAGTGGCTCGAAGCCCTGGAGCGGGGCATCGCCGCCCACCACGCCGGAATGCTCCCGACCTTCAAGGAGGTCGTCGAGGAGCTCTTCGTCCGTGGGCTGGTCAAGGCGGTCTTCGCCACCGAGACCCTGGCCCTCGGCATCAACATGCCCGCGCGCTCCGTCATCCTGGAGAAGCTCGTCAAGTGGAACGGCGAGCAGCACGCGGACATCACTCCCGGTGAGTACACCCAGCTCACCGGCCGTGCCGGGCGTCGCGGCATCGACGTCGAGGGGCACGCCGTCGTGCTCTGGCAGCGTGGCCTCGACCCCGAGCACCTCGCCGGACTCGCCGGCACGCGCACGTACCCGCTGCGCTCCAGCTTCAAGCCCTCGTACAACATGGCGGTCAACCTGGTCGACCAGTTCGGCCGGCACCGCTCCAGGGAGCTGCTGGAGACCTCCTTCGCCCAGTTCCAGGCCGACCGCTCCGTCGTGGGCATCTCGCGCCAGGTCCAACGGAACGAAGAGGGGCTCCAGGGCTACCGCGAGGGCATGACCTGCCACCTCGGTGACTTCGAGGAGTACGCGCGGCTCCGCCGCGACCTCAAGGACCGCGAGACCGAACTGGCCCGGCAGGGCGCGGCCCAGCGCCGCGCCCAGGCAGCCAGTTCCCTGGAGAAGCTCAAGCCCGGTGACGTCATCCACGTCCCCACCGGAAAGTTCGCCGGCCTCGCGCTCGTGCTCGACCCGGGCATCCCCGCGGGCCGCACCAACGGCCACCGGGGCTTCGAGCACCACGACGGGCCGCGCCCCCTCGTCCTCACCGCCGAACGACAGGTCAAGAGGCTCGCCTCGATCGACTTCCCGGTCCCGGTCGAAGCGCTGGAGCGCATGAGGATCCCCAAGTCCTTCAACCCACGCTCCCCGCAGTCCCGGCGCGATCTCGCCTCCGCCCTGCGGAGCAAGGCCGGGCACATCAACCCCGAGCGGCACCGCCGGCAGCGGTCGGCAGCCGCCGATGACCGCGAGATCGCCAGGTTGCGCACCGAGATCCGCGCCCACCCCTGTCACGGCTGCGACGAGCGCGAGGACCACGCCCGCTGGGCCGAGCGCCACCACCGGCTGCAGCGCGACACCCAGCAGTTGGAGCGGCGGATCGAAGGCCGTACCAACACCATCGCCCGTACCTTCGACCGGATCGTCGCGCTTCTCACCGAGCTCGACTACCTGCGCGGCGACGAGGTCACGGCCAATGGCAAGCGGCTCGCCCGGCTCTACGGCGAACTCGACCTGCTGGCCAGCGAATGCCTCCGCGACCGGGTGTGGGAAGGGCTCACCCCGGCCGAGCTCGCGGCCTGCGTTTCGGCGTTGGTGTTCGAGGCGCGTCAGTCCGACGACGCCGTCGTGCCCAAGCTGCCCAGTGGGAACGCGAAGGCCGCCCTCGGCGAGATGGTCCGCATCTGGGGTCGACTGGACGCTCTCGAAGAGGAGTTCAAGATCAACCAGGCGGAGGGGGTCGGCCAGCGCGAGCCCGATCTCGGCTTCGCCTGGGCCGCCTACCAATGGGCCTCCGACAAGAGCCTCGACGAGGTGCTCAGGGAGGCGGAGATGCCCGCGGGCGACTTCGTCCGGTGGTGCAAGCAGGTGATCGACGTCCTCGGACAGATCGCTGCGGCGGCGCCCAAGGAGAACAGCACCGTCGCAAAGAACGCCCGCAAGGCCGTGGACGCGCTGCTGCGCGGTGTCGTCGCCTACAGTTCGGTGGGCTGACGGACCGTCTCTTTCCGGTGGGGTCCACGGCCTTCGGGGCGTGGACCCCACCGTTGCGTCGTGCCGGCGGTTGTCCACAGGTACTTGTCCACAGGGGTGGCGCGGGGGTCCGGCCTTCCGCTTGCATGGACCTGCAAGCAGAGGAAGCCAGTCGGGGAGGACACGCATGACCGTGCACGCTGGTCCGGGTGTGGGGGCACGAGACGAGGGACAGCGGGCCGAGCCGTCGGGCCGGGAGCACGCCGAGGGGGCGACACCGGTGTTCGCCGAGGGGCCTCGGGGCCTGCCGCTCCTCGGGAACCTCCCCGCCTTCGGCAAGGACCCCCTGGCCTTCTTCGAACTCCTGCGGGAGCGCGGGGACTTCGTCCGCTGGCGCTTCGGTCGTGGTCCCGCCCTCTTCATCGCCGACCCCGATGCCATCGGTGAACTCCTCACCGAGGTCGAGCGGACCTTCGACCAGCCCGATCTGGGCATTGCGTTCCGGACCCTCCTCGGCAACGGCACCGTCGTCGCCAAGGGGGCCGACTGGCGGCGCAAACGCTCGCTGGTACAGCCCTCGGTCCGCCCCAAGCAGGTGCGTTCCTATGCGTCGACGATGGCTGAGTGTGCGGTCGCCCTGGCCGACCGTTGGACGGACGGGCAGCACGTCGACATCAAGAAGGAGATGGCGGCGCTCACCCAACTCATCGCGGTGCGGACCATCTTCGGCGTCGACACCGCTGCGGACGCCGAGTCCATCGGCCGTGCGATGGATGTCGCGCAGAAGGAGATCGGAGCCGAGTTCAGCGGCATCGGCGCCCTGTTGCCCGATTGGGTACCCACCCCCGGGCGCGCCCGGATCAAGCGGGCCACCGCCGTCATCGACGCCGAGGTCTCCCGGGTGGTCTCCCGTCACCGCGGCGGTGACACCGAGCGCCCCGACCTGCTGAGCAGGCTCCTGACCGCCCGTGACGAGACCGGCGCCAGCCTTTCCGACCGGGAGATCCGTGACGAGACCGTCACCCTGTACATCGGCGGTCACGAGACGACCAGCTCCACCCTCGTCTGGGCCTGGTACCTGCTCTCCCAGAACCCGCGGGTCCGTGAGGCGCTCACCACGGAACTCGACCGCGTCCTCGCCGACCACGAGCCCGGATACGACGACTACGCGGAGCTCACCTACACCCAGGCGGTCATCAAGGAGACGCTCCGCCTCTACCCCACCATCTGGCTCCTCACGGGCATCGCCAAGGAAGGCGCCACCCTCGGTGGCACCCCGGTGCCCGCCGGTACCCGGGTGTGGTCGAGCCAGTGGGCCACCCACCGTGACCCCCGCTGGTACGGCGACCCCGAAGCCTTCCGCCCCGAGCGCTGGCTCCCCGGCGAGGACGGCGAACCGGCCGAACGGATCCCGGAGTACGCCTGGTACCCCTTCGGCGGTGGTCCCCGCGTGTGCCTGGGCACCCGCTTCGCCCTCGTCGAAGCGGTCCTCGTCCTCGCCGTCCTCGCCCGGCGCTACGACCTCGACCTCACGACCGGGGGGATACGTCCGGTCCCCAGCCTCACCCTCCAACCGGACCGGGACGTCCTCGCCACCGTGCGTGCCCGGAAGTGAGGACGGCGCCGGGTCGCTTCCCCGCGGTCGCGCGTTGACCGGGTGCGGCTAAGGTCGCTGGATGGTTCATGATCCGGAGGCCTTCGACACCGCGATGATCGCCTGGCAGGAATGGCAGGAGGCCCCGTGGGGCCGGCTCCGTTACGCACTCGCTGAGGCCAACCTGGTGCATGACCTCGGCGACGGCTGCGGCGCCGGGCCCCTGCGGGTCCTCGACCTCGCGGGTGGCGACGGAGGCGACGCGCTGCGGCTGGCTGCGCGTGGGCACCTCGTCACCAACTGTTGGCGTGGATCGAGGCCGCTACCACCGTCGACTTGCCCAGCCTCCAGCGGTTCGCCCGGTACCTGGAGCGCGACCTCGACGCCGGCACCGCCAGGCTCTCGCAGCCGTGGAACTCCGGAGTCGTCGAGGACCATGTCAACCAGATCAAGATGGTGAAGCGCCAGATGTTCGGCCGAGCCGGCTTCGTGCCCTCCTCGGTCACGCCAACGCCGAGCGTGAGTTCGCGAGGGGATGCCGAGCGAGGCGGAGGCCTGCCGCCGTTCCGGGACGGGAGATCCTTGTGTGCCAGAGGGCGGTTCATGAGGCTTTGGCAGGTTCTGTCGTCGCCTGATGGTGTGGGCGCGGGGCGGAATCCGCCGGTCCGTAGCCGCTCGTCTGCTGGTGTGGTGATGTGAGCGAACGCAAGCCGTACCCCAGTGACTTATCGGACGAGCAGCGGTCCTTGATCGAGCCGGTGATCACCGCGTGGAAGGACCGGCACCGCTCGGTCAGCGGCCATCAGGGCGCTTATGCGATGCGGGAGATCGTGAACGCGATCCTCGCCGTCATCGTCCTGGCCGCGAACACCCACGACAACACGCGGGCATCGCCCTGCTGGACCAGGTCGCCGAGCACACCGGCGGCATCGTGGACAAGGCCCTGGTCGACCAGGGCTTCAAGAACGCCGTGGTCGCCCACGGCACCGCGCTCGGTATCGACGTGGAGATTGTCGAACGCAACCCGCAGGAGACGGGGTTCGTGCCGCAGTCGAAGCGGCGGAGGGTCGAGCAGACCTACGGGATCCTGATACCGCACCGGCGTCTGGTCCGCGACCACGAGCACCGCCCGGCCTCCTCCGCCTCCCGCGTCTACTGGGCGATGACCCATGTCATGGCCCGCCGCCTCACCAGCGCGAACACCCCCACCTGGCGCGAGCCGCAGGCAGTGGCAGCGTGAACGTCAAACCCCTCCTCGACGCGCTCGGTCTTCAGGAGGACGCCGCCCGGACCATGGCCGACGACCTCCGTACCCAGATCGAAGAACTGCACGGCCGGCTACGGGGGCACCGACGGAAGTCGCTGACGAGCGGTGATGGAGCTGCTACAGCTAGGGCCATCCCACGTCGGTGGAGATCGTTTCCCACGTTCCTGGCGTACTGCCTGGTGCTTACGGCGTAGCTTCGGGGCAGTCGGCTGGGACCCATGTGGCGGTGGAGGCTACGGATCGAGAGCGGCATGACCACACACCTATATCTGGCCAGGCCCGAGACCTCGACACCGTATAGCTTACCGCTGCCGCGTAAGGATGTACCGCTTACCCGAATCCGGCTTGCCGATCCAGGTGAAGACCGTCGGGTGTTCCTCCGTACCGCCGATGTCCCAGCCGAAGCGCAGGCTCTCGCAGTCCGCGATGCGGAGCTCGTACGGCCGACCGACACCGTCGTTCTCGGTCAGCTGCCATTTCCCGGTGCAGTTGGAGGCACCAGACTGCTCACCCGTGGCCTCGTACTGGTTGACGCCCTTCGCCGTCACCGTGCCGTCCGCCTCGAAGCGGAGGCTTCCGCCGTCGCCGTCCGTCCAGGTGCCGACTATGTCGGCTTCAGTGAGCCGGGGCGGTTCGTAGATCTTGAGGATCCCCGAGATGTACGCCGCGACCCCGACCGCAAGCGTCACCGCGAGCAGTCCCAGACCGCCCAACGCCACGCCCCCGAGCACCCGCCATCGGGCCCCGGGCTTTCCGGGGTCCCCCGCCGCCCGGGCGCATAGGGTCGCGGGTGCCAGCCCGACGATGAGACTGAGGGCAAGGACGGGATAAACGAGCAGGTCGCCGGGGCCGCCGAAGCCGTCCAGGAGCATGTAGGAGCCGATGAGCAGCGCCAGGGCGGCGGCAACGACCGCCACAGTGGCCAGGGTGAGCTGCCAGCTGTCGCGCCGCCCCGTGCGGCGGGCCACCGCACGCCCGAGGAGGACTAGGGGAAGCACCGCCATCGCCGAACCGGCCAGCCCTGCGATCGTCGAAATGACTGCCAGCAGCACGAGCGCGAATATGGTGCCGAACAGCCATCCCAGGCCGCCTTCGCCTCCGTGGTGCTCGGACTGCAAGCTGTACAGGACGGCGACCAGCGCGGCTATCACGATCTCAGCCCCGATTGCCACAGCCCCGACGGTGAACACCGCGGCGTTCCCGCCGTCCGGAGGCCGCACGGGCATGAACCCCTGCGGCGGCACACCCGGATTCCCAGGAGCCCCCGGCGGTGTCAGCCCCCATTTCGGCGGCGTGGTCTGCGTCATGCGTCCCCCCTATGTCCAGTCACATCATGCACCCAGGCACACCGGCGTGATCAAAGGGGGGGCAAAGCGCTCGCTTCCCGCGATCGAGCAGCGACCCCGGCAGGAGGTCCGGACGAACCACGAAAGGTGCCCCGCCACCAGCGACTTCCGTCACAGGGACGAGGCACCTCTCGTCGGTGCTTCGCGGGAGGCAGAGACCCACCTCGAACACCTCGCGATCACCCGGAAGACCCTCACTGGCCTCGCCGACCGGCTCCCGGCCGTCCCACCGGCCCTGCCCGAGCACCCGGACTACCTCCCGCATCCTCGGTGTCCTCAATGATGCGACCGGACCGCTACGGGCCCGGGACGTCTGTGAAGCCCTCGATCACGAACTGCTGCCGAAGAACATCGAGGACACCCGCGCCAAGCTGAAACGCCTGGTCAAGCTCGGCATCCTCACCGAGATCGACACGGGCAGCTTCGCCAGGAAGCAATAGCCGACCGAGCCCCGCGACCAGCGGTCCTGCCCCAACCTCACCGGGAAACGGACATCAGATCACGAACCGCCCTCTCAGAAGACCAGCCGACGGTGTCGCTGAAGGCCGATGACCTCATGGACATCACCGACCCGCCGACAGATGCCCGCCCTCAAGCCCCAGCCACCGATGGGTCAGCGCAGTTCCCCCAACGGGGCTCCCCACCCAGGAGCGTTGCGCCCGCCCGCCCAGCCAGGGACAGTCCGCATCCGTATCAACATTCCTGGTAGCAGGCCCATCCCGCCAGTTGTTGTGCGTCCCCTCAGGACGGTGATCACTGAAGCCCGCTCTCGGGCAGAAGTCCAAGGCCCGCACCGGCCATCGACCCGGTAGGCGGACCCGAACTCATTCGTCGACCGCATGATCACCCACGACGTCCTCGACCGCGCGGTCACGTCCGCCGGAGTGGTGCATCAACGGCCACTCGGTGATCCCGTTTTGAGGCCGTGCGGTGAGTTCGGTCGGGATGGCGGGTTCATCGGTTCCTGACTCGATCGGGTGGAGTCGGGCCTCGGCGAGGAGCCATGCCGAGGACCAAACTCTCCGTGGCGTGAGGCATCGGCCCGAAGCTGGCGATCCAGGTCTCGACGAGATGGATCACGCCCGCTTCATCGATGCCCAGGAAGAACCGGCCGTGGTCCAGCTCGCCGAGCGGGTAAAGACGGCGCCCGATCGCTTCGCCCCACTCCGCGAACCGGTCGTTTTCGCCCCAGGCCAGCTCGGGGTCCAGCTCGAACGGCGTGCGTGCACAGCTGATCCCCGGTCCGTTGACGTTCACGGTCAAACCGCCGAACTCTTGCAGGAAGGCTTCCGCGGCGTCGTGCATGGCGAGGCCGACGGATTCGAACATGGATCGCCAGCGATCCGTGCCCACCTTCCGTCCAGGCGTCCATCCCGACGCCTCCAATACCGCATTTACCTCTGGCGACCAGTTGCTCATCTGGGTCCCGACTCCTCAGCTGCGGGTGAGCAGTGGTCATCTCGGCGGTCGACTTCACTGAGCAGCGCGTGACCGCTGCGTGCGACCAGGGCCGCGGCCATGGTCCGCAGGTCGTCGGCGTACAGGACCCGGCCGGCGGAACCGGGCAGGGGGACGTGGAGGAGGGAGGTCCAGCGGGCGGGAATGGCGGCGGGGCCGTACACCGCGCCCGCGAGCGTTCCGGTGACGGCCGCTACGGTGTCGGTGTCGCCCCCCAGGTCGACGGCCGAGGCAACGGCCCCCTCGAAGGAGGCCGTGGTGCGCAGCGCCCACACGGCCGAGCCGAGACAGGGCCAGACCGCCCCGTTGAACTCGGTTGCGGCGTCCGGGTGCCAGTCGGGGGCGAGTACCGTCGCCCACCGTTCCCGGTGCGCGGGCGCCACCTCGGCCAGGGTGACGGCCAACACGTCGAGCGGGTCCTCGCCGAGGAGGGCGGCCCTGACCAGCTCGTGGAGGATCGCCGTGCCCTCCCAGGCGGCGGGGTCCCCGTGCGTCAGCGCGGCGATCCTGCGGGCGGCGTCCATCGTCGCCGCTCGCCCGTGTGCGGCGAAGAACACGGCCGGGGTCGAGGCGCGCATCAGCGAACCGTTTCCGGCGGCCCGACCGTTGACCTGGAAGTGCAGCTCGGCGGCGACGTCCCAAGGGTCCATGCCGAGCAGTACCTGCTCGGTTTGGAGGCCGATGTCCTTCGGATCGGCCGCTGCCCACTGTCGGAAGCGACGGAAGACGTCGGGCAGGTCGAGGCCGTCCCGTTCGAGCAGCGACTCCCCGAGCAGGACGGCCATTTGCGTGTCGTCCGTCGCCTCTCCCGGATCCCAGCCGCCGCCCCCGCGCATGTGCCCGACGCCGTCCGGGAACCGCTCCCGAAACGCACCGGGCAGGCCGAACTCGAAGGGCGCGCCGAGCGCGTCCCCCACCGCGGAACCCAGTACGGCGCCCTTGGCCCGCTCGACGTCTGGCATCCGGCCAGCCTAGACCGGTGGGTCGCGCAACCGTCCGGCAGGTCCCGGGCCGCTCTGGGGGGGGCGGCCCGGGCGGTCACGCGGCTACGGGGACCGCTTGCCGGTGCTGCCGGGACACCCGGATCGAGCGGACGACCAGGAAGAGAGGGAGTCCGAGGGGAGAGAGGAGGATGGTCAGGAGGAGCAGGGGCGCCATCAGGAGCGGGGGGACGGCGAGGCGGCGGGCCTCGCGGTACATCCACTGGCCGATGAGGAGGTCCCAGGCGATGACCTGGGCCCAGAGCGCACCGGCGCCGTTGGGGAGGGCGGTGAGGGCGCGGAAGACGTCGAGGTCGGGTTGGCTGACCGCTGCCCAGAGTTCCGGCAGGACCGGGACGGCGAACACCGCCCAGAGGGCCAGGAGCGGCAGCACGGTGAGCGGAGAGGCCGCGAGGCGTTCGGTGCCGCGCCAGCGCGGTGCCACGATCATGAGCAGCCAGACCGGCGCAGCGAGGAGGAAGGCCAGCTCGAAGAGGCGGTCGGTCATCCCACGACCTCCTCGACCCGGGCGGGGGAGTCGGCGGAGGTACGGAGGGACAGTACGGCGGCTGCGCCCCCGAGCAACAGGATCGCCCCCGCGCCGGCGAGCGTCGCACCGTCCGGTGCGAACAGCGCCTGGCCGCGCAGTGCCTGCCAGGTGAGCAAGATGAAGACCGCCGCGTACACGGCCGAGGCAGTGAGCGTGAGGCGCAGTCGTACCTGTTCGTCGGCGAGGCGGGCGAGTCCGGGGAACCGGTGGGAACGCGAGGCGAGGGCGGTCAGGGCGATCAGCAGCAGTGGGAGCAGTTGGAGCGCGTGCATGCCGAAGAAGTGCGCCACGCGCAGGTCGCCACCGGTGGCCGCCCAACCGGTCAGCGGCATTGACGGCCCGCCGTCGGGGACCCCGACGCTGTGGGCGCCGATGATCGGCGAGTCGTCGACCGCCAGTTGTTCCGGCGTGGGGCCGACCATCAGGAAGCCGACGGCGGCGCCCGCCAGGGCGATCAGCGAGGACAGCCGGACGGCCCAGGCCATCGCCCGGTCGAGGATCCGGGCGCGCAGCAGGAGCACGGCAATGACCAGGGCGGCCAGCCACAGCACGGCGACGGTGCCGCCCATGACCTGGAAGACGGCTGCGTCGAAGGGGGTCGCCTGGTTGAAGTGGCTCTGGGTGCCGCGGAGGACCTGGAGGGTGATGAGGGTCATCTCCACGGCGCTGGCGGCGGTGATGACCGTCCCGGCCCACCAGCCGATCCATCGGCCGTGGGGCAGCAGCGAGAGCATCCAGGCCAACGACAGTCCGTAGGCGATGAACGAGACCGAGAACTTGAACGGCTTGGTCCAGATCGGCACGCCGACCAGGATCCGGTCGTCGAAGAGGAGGCCGACGACGGAGACGAGGGCGAGGACGCCCATCGATGCGGCGAACCAGACCAGCGGCTGGTGCAGCCGGGGTGGTGCGGTTGAAGGGGCGGGCGAGTGCTGCGGGTTCGGCGAAGACATGGGAATCCCCCGTGACAAGAATAGATAGTGGCACTCGCCACTATCTGATAGCGCCACTATCTATGATGGGATGTCGGTGGGCAAGGCCTGATTGGTGCTGGGAAGGTGAACGCGCGGTGCGTATCGGAGAGTTGAGTCGCAGGACCGGGGTGTCCGTGCCGACGATCAAGTTCTACGTGCGGGAAGGGCTCCTTCCTGCCGGCGAACTGACCAGCCCGAACCAGGCCTCGTACGCTGAGACGCACGTACAGCGACTTCGCCTGATCCGGGCGCTCCTGGACGTCGGTGGTCTGTCGGTGGCGGACATCCGCGAGGTCATTGCGGCGATCGACGACTCCGGCCGGACCGTGCACCAGGTGCTGGGCGATGCCACGGAGCGAATGGTGCCGCGCTACGACCGCGAACCGAGCGCCGGCTTGGAGGAGGCGCGGGAGCGGGTCGCCGAACTGATCGCCGCGCGCGGTTGGCAGACCTACTCGGGGGGCCGGACGACGGAGGTGTTGGTGGCGGCCCTCGCTGCGCTGTACGAGGTCGGGCACGGCTCGTTCGACCAGGTCCTCGACGTCTACGCGGACGCGGCGGAGCGGGTGGCGCAGGCGGATCTGGAGTACGTGGCGCGCTACGTGGCGCGCGAGGAGCTCGTGGAGCGGGTCGCCGTCGGTACGGTCCTCGGCGACGTGATCTTCTCCGCGCTGCGCCGGCTGGCCCAGGTGGACGCCTCGGAGCGCGTCTTCGGCGAGTCCATCTGAGGGTCGTCCCGCACCCACCGGCGGGTGCGCGGTGAAGGTCACGGTGCCTCGCCGGGGCGTCGGGCCACTGGAACGGGTCCGGCGCGAGGCCCCCTCCGGCCTGCGGCGCACCGCGCCCGGCGCCGGGCGCTGATCCGGCCCGACGTCTGTTCGGCAGGGGGCGGGCGCGATGGATCGCCGGCGGCCCCGCCCCGCCGAACGGCGAGGGGGACGGGTGTTGCCCCGTCCCCCTGGGAGTCTCAGTCCTCCTGTTCGCGCTCCACCTGCTCGTTCCACTCGCGCTTGATCGCCCGCCAGGCTTCGTCCGACTTGCCCAGGCGCCAGTAGCCCGAGATCGACAGGCGCTCGCGCGCCACTCCGCGGTCGTGCCGCAGGTGCCGGCGCAGCTCCTTCACGAAGCCCGCCTCGCCGTGCACGAAGGCGTGCACGTCACCGGCGGGGAAGTCCAGTGCGGTGACGGCCTCGACGAGTGCCCGGCCCGTCGGGGCCCCGCCCCGGTGCAGCCAGGTGACGTCGATGTCCGTCGCCGTAGCGAGCTTCTGTTCCTCGGTCGCATCCGCGACCTCGATGAGGACCCGCGCCCGAGCCCCCTCGGGCAGTTGCTCCAGGGTTGCCGCGATGGCCGGCAGGGCGCTCTCGTCCCCCACGAGCAGATGCCAGTCCGCCGTCGGGTCCGGCGCGTAGCCGCCGCCGGGGCCGAGGAAGCGCACGACCTCGCCCGCCTGGGCGCGTGCCGCCCAGGGGCCCGCCAGCCCCTCGTCGCCGTGCACCACGAAGTCGATGGTCAGTTCGCGGTGGACGGGGTCCCAGGCCCGCACCGTGTAGGTACGGGTCGTCGGCCACTGCTCCCTGGGGAATTCCGCCCGGATCCGCTCCATGTCGAACGGCTCCGGGTAACTGACGCCCTCGGGGGCGAAGAGGAGCTTCACGTAGTGATCGGTGTAAGTACCCGCCTCGAAGCCGTCGAGTCCGGAGCCGCCCAACACGACCCGCACCATGTGCGGAGTGATCCGCTCGGTGTGCACCACGCGCGCTTCGGTGGCCTTGGGTGCCTTGCGGGTCGGCTGTTCTGCCACGGCGGGCTCTCCTGACTCTGCGTACTTAGGTATGCCTAAGCTAGCACTTCGTGCGCCAAGAGGCCCGGTGTGCCTTCCGGGGAGACCCGGGAAGGGGAGGCGGCTCAGCGCTCCAGGACCGGCAGCAGCCTGCCCACCGCGCCGCCCAGTCCCCAGCGCTTCACCAGTGCCTCCAGGGCGGCCGGGTCGCGGGGGGCGGTCGGCAGGGTCGGATCGAACTCCGGCAGGGGCACGTCGGTGGCGACCCGCACCACCGTCGGCGCCACGTCCAGGTATCCGGCTGCCTCCAGGATCCCCCGTCGCTTCGCCGGGGTGAGCTTGGAGGTCGGGTCCCCGGCCGCCGCCCGTACGCCCGCCAGGTCCTCGTACTCCGTGATCAGCTGTGCCGCCGTCTTCTCGCCGATCCCCTTCACCCCGGGCAGGCCGTCGCTCGCGTCTCCGCGCAGCGCTGCGAAGTCCGCGTACTGGTCGGGGCGGACCCCGTACTTGGTGCGGATCAGCTCCGCGTCCACCAGGTCGCAATCGCCCACGCCCTTCCGCGGGTACAGCACCCGCACGCCCCGGGCGTCGTCCACCAGTTGGAACAGGTCGCGGTCTCCCGTGACGATGTCCACGGCGTGCTCGGCGCGGGTCGCCAGCGTGCCGATCACGTCGTCCGCCTCGTATCCCGGGGAGCCGATCCGGGCGATGCCCAGCGCGGCGAGGACCTCCTCGATCACCGGCACCTGTGGGGCCAGTGTGTCCGGGACCTCCTCCTCGTCCGGGCCGGTCGAGGTCTCCGCGACCGCGCGGTGCGCCTTGTACGAAGGGATCAGGTCCACCCGCCACTGCGGTCGCCAGTCCTCGTCCCAGCAGGCCACCAGTGCATCGGGGTGGTGGTCCTGGACAAGCCGGGTGATGAAGTCGAGCAATCCGCGGACGGCGTTCACCGGGGTGCCGTCGGGTGCTCGGACGGAGTCCGGCACGCCGAAGTACGCGCGGAAGTAGAGGCTTGCGGTGTCGAGGAGCATCAGGCGTCGCGTCACCCCCCGATCATGCCGCACCCCACTGACGGTCCCGCCGAGCGGCGTGCTTCCCCTCTCGCGTCCGGGCGCGGGGCTGCGCCCCCTCCGAGGGGGCGTCCACTCGGGGA
This sequence comes from Streptomyces sp. NPDC058877, assembly GCF_042742855.1. Classification (NCBI taxonomy): domain Bacteria; kingdom Bacillati; phylum Actinomycetota; class Actinomycetes; order Kitasatosporales; family Streptomycetaceae; genus Streptomyces; species Streptomyces sp. NPDC058877. Next base: position 24,526 of record NZ_JBHYMF010000027.1, read on the forward strand.
TGACGGCCCCACCCCACCCTTCCGTAGCCGTAGCCGTAGCCGTAGCCGTAGCCGTAGCCGTAGCCGTAGCCGTAGCCGTAGCCGTAGCCGTGATCGGGGTCGAAGGCGAAGCCGGGGCCCTGGGCGGGCTTCCGCCGCTTGCCTTTCGTGACCCCTGTCACCTTTGCGTTTGCGTGCTGCGAAGGCGGAGAGGCGTGGGTCCGGAGTGGAGCCCAGTGCGGGATGCAACTAAATGGATTCCCGTGCACAACGGGCCCGCGGGCCGATCCCGTCCGCTCCGTGGCCCGACCGCGCGGGGGTGGTGGGGCCGTTCTCCGTTTCTACCCGTGAGGTGTATGTGTCCAGGCTTCAGGCCGACCACCTGTACAAGGTGTTCGGCGGACGAGCCGGCGAAGCCGTCCGCCGGCTCGCTGATGGTGCCGACCGCGAGGAACTGCGTGCCGAAGGAGTGACCGCCGCGGTCGTCGACGCCGACTTCACCGTCGAGCCCGGCCAGATCTTCGTGGTGATGGGACTCTCCGGATCCGGGAAGTCCACCCTCCTGCGCATGCTCAACGGCCTGCTCGAACCCACGGCCGGTCGGGTCCTCTACGACGGCCACGACCTCACCGCGCTGTCCCCTAGGGAGCTCCGCGCGGTCCGCTCCACCAAGATCAGCATGGTCTTCCAGCACTTCGCGCTCTTCCCGCACCGAAACGTTCTGGAGAACGCCGCCTACGGCCTGGAAGTCCAGGGCTTGCCGCGTGCCGAGCGGGAGGCCCGGGCCGCCGAGGCCCTGGAGCTGTGCGGTCTTGCCGGCTGGGAGAAGTCCTGGCCGGACGAGCTCTCCGGCGGGATGCAGCAGCGCGTCGGTCTGGCCCGCGCGCTGGCCACCGACGCCGACCTGCTCCTCATGGACGAGTCCTTCAGCGCGCTCGACCCGCTGATCCGCCGTGACATGCAGGACCAGCTCCTCGTCCTGCAGCAGCACCTGAAGAAGACCATCGTCTTCATCACCCACGACCTCAACGAGGCCATGCGCCTGGGTGACCGGATCGCCGTCATGCGCGACGGCAGGATCGTGCAGCTCGGTACCTCCGAGGACATCCTGGTCCGCCCCGCCGACGATTACGTCGCCTCCTTCATCCAGGACGTCGACCGTTCCCGGGTGCTCACCGCCGCCTCCGTCATGACGGAGGCCGTCGCCCCGGCCGACTGCGCCGGGGACTGTGCCTGCCGGCCCGTCGGGCCCGACACGTCCGTCGCCGACCTGTGCGCCGTGGCCGCCGTGACCCCCCATCCCGTGACCGTCGAGGACGCCGAGGGCTCCGTCCTCGGCGTCGTGCCGACGGAACGCCTCCTCGCGGCCATGGGAGGACTTGCCGTCGGGGAAGCCGCGAACGGCCGGAAGGAGACCGCCCGTGCCTAGGCTCCCCCTCGGTCAGTGGGTCGACGGCTCCGTCGACTGGCTCCAGGACCGGCTTTCCTGGCTGTTCGACGCCGTCAGCGCTGGTGTCAGCGGCCTCTACGACGGCATCGACGCCGTCCTTTCCGCACCCCAGCCGCTGCTCTTCGCCGGCGTCCTCGCCGTCGTCGCCTGGTGGCTGCGCGGCCTCGCGGCCGGCGTCCTCGCCTTTGCGGGCCTCGCCCTCGTCGACTCGGTCCAGCTGTGGGACGAGGCCATGGCCACGCTCTCCCTCGTCCTCGTCGCCACCCTCGTCACCCTGGCGATCGCCGTCCCGCTCGGGATCTGGGCGGCCCGCTCGAAGGCGGTCAGTGCCGTCCTGCGGCCCGTCCTCGACTTCATGCAGACCATGCCCGCGATGGTCTACCTGATCCCCGGCATCATCTTCTTCGGCGTCGGCGTGGTCCCCGGCATCATCGCCACCATCGTCTTCGCGCTGCCGCCGGGCGTCCGCATGACCGAACTCGGCATCCGTCAGGTCGACGGCGAACTCGTCGAGGCGGCCGAGGCGTTCGGCACCACTCCGCGCAACACGCTGCTGCACGTACAGCTGCCGCTCGCGCTGCCGACGATCATGGCCGGCGTCAACCAGGTCATCATGCTCGGCCTCTCCATGGTGGTCATCGCCGGCATGGTCGGCGGCGGTGGTCTCGGCGGCGCGGTCTACCGCGCCATCGGCAACGTCGACATCGGCCTCGGTTTCGAAGCCGGCGTCTCCATCGTGGTCCTCGCCATGTACCTGGACCGGATGACCGGAGCCCTCGGCCGCCAGGTCTCCCCGCTGGGCCGCCGCGCAACGGCCAAGGCGCGCGCCGCGAGCGACAAGAGCCCCGGCGCCCGGCTGTGGGCCCACCGCCCCCAGCCGGTCACCGCGCTCGTCGGCGTCGTGGTCCTCGCGCTCGTGGCCAGCGGCGCGGGCCTCCTGGGTGGTTCCGGCGCCTCCGGCCCGGCGGACGGCAACGGCAAGAAGATCACCATCGGCTACATCCCCTGGGACGAGGGGATCGCCTCCACGTACCTGTGGAAGGAGCTCCTGGAACGCCGGGGCTACCGGGTCGAGACCAAGCAGTTGGAGGCCGGCGCGCTCTACACCGGCCTGGCCGGCGGACAGCTGGACTTCCAGACCGACGCCTGGCTCCCCGTCACCCACGCCCAGTACTGGGAGAAGTACCGGAACGAGCTGGAGGACCTCGGCTCCTGGTACGGCCCCACCTCCCTGGAGCTCTCCGTCCCCTCGTACGTGAAGGACGTCGACTCCCTCGCCGACCTCAAGGGGAAGGCCGGACGCTTCAAGGGCCGGATCATCGGCATCGAGCCCAGCGCCGGAATGATGGGCATCCTCAAGGACGAGGTCCTCGGGGCGTACGGCCTGGAGGGGGAGTACGAGGTCGTCGACGGCTCGACACCCGGCATGCTCGCCGAACTGGAGCGCGCCTACGACCGCAAGGAACCGGTCGTCGTCACCCTCTGGTCCCCGCACTGGGCCTACTCCGCCCACGATCTGAAGAAGCTCGCCGACCCCCAGGGGGTCTGGGGCGAGGGCGACGGCGTCCACACCCTCGCCCGCAAGGGCTTCGCCGCGGAGAATCCCGAGGTCGGCCGTTGGCTGAAGGACTTCTCCCTCACCGAGGAGCAGCTCACGGGCCTCGAAGCCGCCATTCAGGAGACCGGCAAGGGCAGGGAGCAGCAAGCGGTCCGGACCTGGCTCGACCGGAACCCCGGCCTGGTGGAGGAGCTCGCCCCGCGGTAGCCACGGGGTGGCCGTCGAGGCTCACTGGCCGAAAAGGAGTGGTCGCCGATCGTGTGCGATGGCCACTCCTTTTCGGCACGACGCGAAACCCCGCCCCAAAGCTGCGTAAGGTTCAGGTAACCGACTGGTACGAGCAGAGGGAGGGAGCCGACGTGGACGAGAAGGAATCACCCCGCGTGGGCGCGGCCGTCAAGAGGCGCCGCAGAGCGCTCCAGCTCACCCTGGCCGTCGTCGCCTCCCGCAGCGGGCTCTCCGTGCCCTTCCTCAGCCAGATCGAGAACGAGCGGGCCCGACCGAGCCGCCGCTCCCTGGAGCACGTCGCCGAGGCCCTGGAGACCACGGTCGGCGAGCTCCTCGCCGCCGCCGAGGCCTCCCGCACGGTCGACGTCGTACGGGCCGGGGAGCGCTCCCCGGTGCTGCCTCCGGGGGTGCGGTCGCTGGTCCGGGGCCGTCACCAGCTGCACGCCATGGAATTCACCGGGGAGCAGGACGCCGGCCGTGAGTTCCAGCACCGGAACGACGAACTCCTCTATGTCGCCGACGGCGCCGCCGAGGTCGAGGCGGAGGGGCGGGCCCATCGACTGGGCCGTGGCGACACGCTCTACCTCTCCGGCGGGGTCCGGCACCGGTGGCGCGCCACCGAACCCGGCACCCGTCTCCTCGTCGTCGCCGTCGGCGACCACGTCGAGGCCGAGGAAGAATGAGCGGGGGAAGGGGGGCCGGGAGCCTCCGTGTCGTCTCCCTGGTGCCGTCCCTCACCGAGGCCGTCGCCGTCACCCGGCCCGGTGTCCTCGTCGGTGTGACCGACTGGTGCAGCCACCCCGCCGGTCTCGACGCCACCCGGATCGGTGGCACCAAGAACCCCGATGTCGTGGCGATCGCCGGACTCCGGCCCGACCTCGTCGTCGCCAACGAGGAGGAGAACCGCGCCGCCGACCTCGACGCCCTGCGCGCCGCCGGGCTGGAGGTCCTCGTCACCGAGATCCGCACCCTCGACCAGGGGATCGGGGAACTCGCGCGGGTCCTCGCAGCCTGTGGCGAGCCCCGGCGACCGCGCTGGTTGGAGGAAGCCGAGTCGGCCTGGGCGTCCGTCACGCCCATCGGGGAGCTCACCGCCGTCGTACCGATCTGGCGGCGGCCCTGGATGGTCCTGGGGCGCGACACCTTCGCCGGCGACCTCCTCGCCCGCTTCGGCGTCCGGAACCTGTACGCCGAGCACCCCGAGCGCTACCCCCGGATCCCGCTCGACGCGCTCCGCGCCACCGGCCCCGACCTCGTCGTCCTGCCCGACGAGCCCTACCGCTTCACGCGCGACGACGGCCCCGAGGCGTTCCCCGGGACCGCCGCCGCCCTTGTCGACGGGCGCATGCTCACCTGGTACGGGCCTTCGCTGGCCGAGGCCCCGCGGGCCCTCGCCCGGGCCCTGCGGGCAGCGCACCGCTGAGCAGTCCGCGTGCGGTGAGGGAACCGGCCACCAGCCAGGCCGCCACGAGGAACCCGTACAGGCCGATCGAGAGCCAGCGGAACTCCGCCAGACCGGTGTGCCGGGCGAGCGCCGCGGCGCCCGTCACACAGGTTCCGACCGGGAAGGTGAACGCCCAGAAGGTCATGGCGAAGCCCATGCCCCGCCGCCGGGCCCGCAGCGCCATCGCCCCGGCGAGCGCCAGCCACAGCAGCGCGAAGCCCATGACGGGCACCCCGTAGAGGACGGCGAAGGCGGCGAACCCGTGCGCGTACGGTGCGGGCAGCACCCCCGCGGCCGTGTCCGCGAATGCGCTCGCCGCCGTGGTCGACTGGCCCAAGGGCCCGAGGACCAGGAAGAGGGTGGGGGTGAGCGCGAGCGGCAGCGGCCCACCGGTGACCAGCCGTCCGAAGACCAGGGGCAGGATCACCAAAGTGGCGAGCAGGCTCATGCCGAACAGCGCGTAGCAGCCGATCAGCAGGGCCTTCCCGGCCTGCCCCGCGGGCAGATGGGGGACCAGCAGCGGACCGAGCGCGGCCGACACCATGGGGGCGACGACCGGCAGCAGCCACACCGGTGACGCGCTCTCGATCCGGTGGTGCACCACCATCAGGTACGGGACGGCCACCGCGGCCACCAGGCCGATCACGGTGCCCGTGGTGAAGAGGACGGCATCGAGGGCGACGGCCGCGGGGAGGCCGATCCAGTCCCGCCCCACGAGCAGGGCCCCGCCGCCGACCGCGAGCAGTGCCATCGAGAGGCAGCCGTAGAACGGCGCCATCGCCGGGTCCAGGAGGTGTGCCCGGGCCTGGTCCCGGTGCCGGATCCAGTGCGCCGTGCGGGCGGCCACCAGGACGAGTAGCATGGCGCACGACAGGGTCCAGACCGCCGCGCAGGCCGTACGGAGCCCCGGGACGTCCGCCGGGAGCGCGGCACCCGCATTGGCGACGATGGCCGTGCCCATCACCGAGGCGTACCAGTTGGGGCCGAGGTGACGGACGGAACGGGACGCCGGCGCGCCGGGGGTGGTGGCGCGAAGGGCCGGAAGGAGGGGTGCGAGGCTTGCCATGTCCCGATCGTTTCGCGCGGGAACCGCCCCCACCAGGGATCTTGTGACTATGAGGCCATAAGCTTGCCTTATGAGCAGTGAGTCGAGCGAGACGTCGTCACCCCTCTCCCACCGGGTCCCGGACCTCGGTGCGCTCGAACTCCTCCTCGCCGTCGCCCGGCACGGAAGCCTCGGCGCAGCCGCCCGGGAGGTCGGCATCACCCAGCCCGCCGCGAGCAGCCGGATCCGTTCCATGGAGCGGCAGCTCGGCGTGGCCCTGGTCGACCGCTCGCCGCGCGGTTCCCGGCTCACCGATGCGGGCGCCCTGGTCACGGACTGGGCCCGGCGGATCGTGGAGGCCGCGGAGGCCTTCGACGCCGGCGCCCAGGCATTGCGCGGACGGCGGGACTCGCGGCTGCGCGTGGCCGCCTCCATGACGATCGCCGAGTACCTGCTGCCCGGCTGGTTGATCGCGCTGCGCGCCGAGCGCCCCGACACCGCCGTGTCGCTCCAGGCCGGGAACTCGGCCGCGGTCGCGGAGCGCCTCTTCACCGGTGAGGCGGACGTCGGCTTCGTCGAGGGGCTCGCCGTGCCGGACGGCCTCGACGGGGTCGTGGTCGCGCACGACCGGCTCGCGCTCGTCGCCGCGCCCTCGCACCCGTGGGCCCGACGGCGGAAACCGCTCGACCCGGCGGAGCTCGCCGTGACCCCGCTGGTCCTGCGGGAGCGCGGCTCCGGCACCCGACAGGTCCTCGACGCGGCGCTTTCCGCGCACGGCGGACTGGCCCCGCCGCTCCTCGAACTCGCCTCCACGACCGCGGTGAAGGCGGCTGCGGTGAGCGGGGCGGGGCCTGCGGTCCTCAGCGAACTCGCGATCGCGGAGGAGCTGGCCTCGCGCCGGCTGGTCGCCATCCCGGTGGACGGGGTCCTCCTGCGCCGGGACCTCCGCGCGGTCTGGCCCGTGGGCCACCGCCCGACGGGTCCGGCCCGGGACCTGCTGTCGCTGACGCGGGGGTGACGACCATCCCGTCCGCCCCGGTGGATCGGCCCGCGCCGCCGGATCAGAGGTCCGTCGCGCGGAACGTGATGCGACCTCCGACCACGGTGAGACGGACCGGGACGTCCGACAGCTCCGTCGCCGGGGTCCTCAGGGGGTCGGCCGCCAGGACCGTCAGATCGGCCCGGTAACCGAGGGCGAGACGGCCCGCCTCGTGCTCCTCGCCCGCCGCGTACGCGGGTGCCGTCGTCATGCCGCGCAGCGCCCCCAGGGCGGTGAGCGCCTGCTCCGGTCCGTGCGGAGCCCGCCCGAGGTCACGGTTCGGGCGGCGGTGCCGGGCTCCGGCCATCACGCCGAGCGGCGGGAAGGGAGCGATCGGCCAGTCGGACCCGAGCACCACCGTGGCACCCGATTCCGCCAGGTCACGGCAGCGCCACTCCCACACCCCGTCCGCGTCGGTGCCCGGCTGGCACCAGGGCGCCACGTGGAGTCGCAGCGGCAGCTCACCGGCCGCGTCGAGCGCTTCGTACAGGGCCAGGCTGTCTCCCGTCTGCTACTTCGCGCTCAACCTCGCCGCCGCCGCGACGGCCGCCTTCGCGCTGGTGGAGAAGGCCGACGTCACCGCCGGCGTTCCCGTCCAAGTGGCCGTCATCGTGCTGATCGCCGCCCTCACGCTGGTCATCAGCGTCTACGGGCACGCCCTGATCATCAAGCTCTACCTGCCGATCACCCTGGCCCTGGCGGGTGCCTTCACCGTCGTCGCCCTCGCGGTCCTCAAACACGCGGACTTCTCGTACGTGCCGGACCGGCCGCTCACCGGGGCCGAACTCTGGGCGATGCTCGTCGCGGGCACCACGATGATCGCCTCGGGTCCGCTGTCGTACACGACGAGCGCCGACTTCTCCCGCTACCTGCCGCGCACGGCCCCGCCGAAGGCGATCGCCGGCTGGACCGCCCTCGGAGCCTTCCTGCCCAGCCTGGTGGTGGGCGCGCTGGGAGCGCTCGCCGCGACCGCCGTCGACATGACCGACCCCCAGGAGGCGCTCCAGGAGATCCTGCCGGGCTGGTTCGTCCCGGTCTTCCTGCTCACGCTCGTCCTCGGCACGATCTCCATCAACGCCCTGACCGCGTACAGCGCCGGACTCGCCCTGCAGGCCGTCGGACTGCGCATCCGACGCACCGTCAGCGTCCTCTTCGACGGCGCCGTCGCGATCGCCCTCACCCTCTACGGCCTGCTGGTCTCCAACTTCCTGGACACCGTCAGCAACGCCCTCCAGATGACGGTGGTCCTGATCGGCCCGCTCATGGCCGTGTACGCCACCGACATCGTGTCGCGCCGGAACCGCTATGACGGGCGAGCGCTCTCCGACGAGTCCCCCACCAGCCCGTTCTGGTTCACCGCCGGTGTCAACCCGGCCGGTGCGCTCGCCCTGCTCGCGGGCGTGGCTTCGGCGGCCCTCTGCGTCAACACGCTCTACACGGGTCCGGTCGCCTCCGTGCTCGGCGGGATCGACCTCTCCCTGCCGGTCGGCATGACCGTGGCCGCCGCCCTGTACGCGCTCCTCGGCCGCCGCGCGGTGGCGGCCACGAGCGCCTGAGCCGCGGGGCGGCCGGAGCCCACCCCGGCCGCCCCGCTCACGATCTGCCGCCCCGCGCCGTCCGTCGGGAGGTGTGGGGCCGGCCCCGCGTCAGACCCGCACGGACGCCGCGGCCCCGACCAGCCCCTGCGTCACGCGCAGGTCCTCGCCCATCTCCGGGTGCCACTGCACGCCGAGGGCCCAGGCCGGGGCGGCCAGCTCCACCGCCTCCACCGTGCCGTCCTCCGCGTGGGCGGAGACCGTGAGCCCCGTGCCCAACCGGTCCACGGCCTGATGGTGGTAGGTCGGGACCTCGGTGAGTTCGGGCACCAGGGAGGCGTAGCGGGTGCCCGGCACCGGCTTCACCGCATGCCGCCCGATCACTCCGACCGCCTCCGCGTGCCCGTCCAGGTGCTGGACCAGCGTGCCGCCCAGGGCCACGTTGAGCAGCTGCATTCCCCGGCAGATGCCGAGCAGCGGGGTTCCCGAGGCGAGGGCCGCGTCGATCAGGGCCAGCTCCCAGGAGTCCCGGGCGCGGGCCGGTGGTCCGGTCCGCGGGTCGGGCTCGGCCCCGTACCGTGTGGGCTCGACGTCGGCCCCGCCCGCGACGACCAGGCCGTCGAGCCGGGACACGACTGCCGCTGCGGCCTCCGGCCCGTCCGGCGGAAGCATCACCGCGAGCCCGCCGCTCTCCCGTACGAGCTGGGGGTAGCGAGCCGGCAGCAGGGCCGCGGTCATGTCCCACACCCCCCAGCGTGCCTGGTCCAGATAGGTGGTCACGCCGATGAGCGGCTTGGTCACGGAACTTCCTCCAGTGCTGCGGAGAGGCGGGCGGGTCAGTCGCGTTCGAGTTCGGCTTCGGCCGCGGCGAGCGCCGCGAACTCCTCCTCGGGCGCCCGGGCCACCAGATGGTGCCGACTGTAGAACGCGAAGTAGGCGAGGGCGATCACGTACACCCCGAGGGCCATGAGCGCCGCGGTCCGGTCCACCAGGAAGGTCGCGACCAGGGCCGAGAGGGCCAGGACGAAGGCGACGGACGAGGTGGCCGCCCCACCGGGCGTGCGGTAGGGCCGGTGCAGCCCGGGCTCGCGGCGGCGCAGCACGATGTGGGAGAGCGCCATCAGGGCGTAGGAGATGGTGGCCCCGAAGACGGCGATGTTGAGCATCCGGGCCCCGTCGCCCGTCCCGGCGGCGAGCGCGAAACCGATCGCGCCCGGGATGAGCAGCCCCAGGTACGGCGACTTCCGACGGCTGGTCAGGGAGAGGAAGCGGGGCAGGTAGCCGGCCCGGGAGAGGGCGAACAGCTGGCGGGAGCCGGCGTAGATGAGGGAGAAGAAGGACGCGACCAGGCCGGCGAGCCCCGCGTAGTTCACGAAGCGGCTGAGCGCGGTCGGGTCCCCGTCGCCCTGGAGCGCCACCACGAGCGGGTTGCCCGCTTCCTGTACCGCTGCCGAGCCGCGTGCGCCGGTGGTGGCGAAGAAGGTCATGACGGCGAGGAGCACCAGGACGCCCATGGAGATCGCGAGCGCCCTCGGCATCGACCGCACCGGGTCCTTGGCCTCCTCGGCGGCGAGCGGCACGCCCTCGACGCCGAGGAAGAACCACATGCCGAAGGGGAACGCGGCCCAGATGCCGAGCAGGCCGAACGGCAGCCAGGAGTTCGCTCCGAAGGCCTCGCCGTCGACCGGAATGTCGTTCAGGCCGTCCACGTGGAAGTCGGTGAACGCGCCGAGTGCGAAGACGAGGAGCGCCGCCACCGCGATCGCCGTCACGATCAGGCTGAAGCGCAGCGCCTCGCCCACGCCCCACAGGTGGATCCCGATGAAGAGCGCGAAGCAGACCAGGTAGACCGGCCAGCCGGACTCCAAGCCGAAGAGCCCCAGGGACTCGACGTAGTCGCCGATGAAGATGGAGATCGCGGCGGGAGCGAGGACGTACTCGATGAGGATCGCGGTGCCGGTGAGGAAGCCGCCCCAGGTACCGAGCGCCCGGCGGGCGAAGCCGTAGCCGCCGCCCGCGGTGGGCAGGATGGCGGAGAGTTCGGCGAGTGCGAAGACCAGGCAGGCGTACATCGCGCCCATCAGGACGGTGGCGACGGCGAGTCCCCCGAAGCCCCCCTTCGACAGGCCGATGTTCCAGCCGGAGAAGTCCCCGGAGACGACGTACGCCACGCCGAGCCCGGTCAGCAGCAGCCAGCCGGCGCTGCCGCGGCGCAAGGTCCGGCGTTCGAGGTAGTCGTCCTTCGACGGCGTGGTGTCTTCGAGCGTCATGGCAGCGTCAGCTCCCCGCAGCGGGCCCAATGGATTGGTCCCATACCTTTGCGGCGCCCATGCGGGATGCGCAACCCCCATGCGTTACTTTCGGGTTACGCCGCCGGGGTGCCGCCTCAGGTCAGGAACCCCCGCAGCAGGGCCGCCGTGCCGGAGCAGTGCTCCCGCATCACCTCGCGCGCCGCGTCCGCGTCCCCGTCCAGGACCGCCTCCACCAGGGCGGCGTGCTGGTGCTGGGAGTGCTCCAGATTGCGTACGAGCAGGGGGATGCAGTCCAGCAGGTCGTTCACCGTCGCGCGGACCGCGGCGTACTGGGCCGTCAGCGTCGGTGAGCCGGAGAGCTCGGCCAGTGTGAGGTGGAACAGGGTGTCCTGGCGGCGGTACTCGGTCAGCGGGGCGTCGTTCGTCGCCGCGGCGGCGGCCCTCAGTCGTTCGGCCCCCGCCGGGTCGAGGCCGTGGGCGGCGCAGAGTCCGGCCGCTCCCACCTCCAGGACCTCGCGGAAGCGCAGGGTGTCCTCCACGTCGACCGCGGCGATCCGGCGGCGCAGTTCGTCCTCGTCCGTCGTTTGGGCGCGGGGCAGCACGAACGTCCCGCCGTACCGGCCGCGTCGGCTCTCCACGAGCCCCTGTTCCTGGAGCACCTTGAGGACTTCGCGCAGCGTCACCCGGCTGATCCCCATCCGGTCGGCGAGTTCGCGTTCGGCCGGCAAGCGCTCTCCGCCCGGCACCAGGCCCAGCCGCACGACCCGGAGGATCTGTTCCAGGGCCTCCTCGAACCCGTTGCCCGCCCGCACCGGGCGCAGCACGGGCGTCAGCCGGTCCGCCGGTTCACTCGTACTGGCCACGTTCTCGTTTCCCTTCCTCCAGGACTTCCCAAGCAATGGTCTAACGCAATACCTTATGGCTTCCGGCAGGCCGAAGGAGGAGCAGTCCCGTGGCAGACCGCACACCCCCGCTCACCGTCGAGGAGCTGCGCGCCCTCGTCGCGAGCGGCGAAATCGACACCGTCGTCCTGGCCTTCCCCGACATGCAGGGGCGGCTCCAGGGCAAGCGGTTCGCCGCACCGTTCTTCCTGGACGAGGTACTCGGCCACGGCACCGAGGGCTGCAACTACCTCCTCGCCGTCGACACCGAGATGAACACCGTCGACGGATACGAGATGTCCTCCTGGGACCGCGGCTACGGCGACTTCGCGATGCACCCCGACCTCACCACCCTCCGTCGCATCCCCTGGAACGAAGCCACCGCCATGGTGACGGCCGACCTCGCCTGGGCCGACGGCACCCCCGTCGTCGCCGCGCCCCGCCAGATCCTCCGCCGCCAGCTGGAGCGCCTCGCGGAACTCGGCCTCACCGCCCACGTCGGCACCGAGCTCGAATTCATCGTCTTCAAGGACAGCTACGAGCAGGCCTGGGACGCCCACTACCGCGGCCTCACCCCCGTCAACCAGTACAACATCGACTACTCCGTCCTCGGTACCGGACGCATCGAACCGCTCCTGCGCCGCATCCGCAACGAGATGGCCGGGGCCGGTCTCACCGTGGAGTCCGCCAAGGGCGAGTGCAACCCCGGCCAACACGAGATCGCGTTCAAGTACGACGAGGCCCTCGTCACCTGCGACCAGCACGCCGTCTACAAGACCGGTGCCAAGGAGATCGCCGCCCAGGAGGGCCGCTCGCTCACCTTCATGGCGAAGTACGACGAGCGCGAGGGCAACTCCTGCCACATCCACCTCTCCCTCCAGGACGCCGAGGGCCGGAACGTGATGGCCGGCGACGACCCGCACGGCATGTCCGAGACCATGCGGCACTTCCTCGCCGGCCAGCTCGCCGCCCTGCGTGACTTCTCCCTCCTGTACGCCCCCAACATCAACTCGTACAAGCGGTTCCAACCCGGTTCCTTCGCCCCCACCGCCGTCGCCTGGGGCCACGACAACCGCACCTGCTCGCTCCGGGTCGTCGGCCACGGCCGCTCCACCCGCTTCGAGAACCGCCTCCCCGGCGGCGACGTCAACCCCTACCTGGCGGTCGCCGGCCTCATCGCGGCCGGACTGCACGGCATCGAGCAGCGCCTGGAACTGCCCCCGCCCTGTGCCGGCAACGCCTACACCGCCGAGTACGCACACGTCCCCACCACCCTGCGCGAAGCCGCCGAGCTCTGGGAGACCAGCGAGATCGCCAAGGCCGCCTTCGGTGCCGAGGTCGTCGCCCACTACCGGAACATGGCCCGCGTCGAGATCGACGCCTTCGACGCCGCGGTGACCGACTGGGAGCTGCGCCGCTCCTTCGAACGCCTCTGAGAAACCCCCTGCGAGAAGTGAGAGGAACGAGTTGCTCCAGGTACTGAACCCGGCGACCGAGGAGTTGGTCGCCACCGTCCCGGCCACCACACCCGGTGACGTCGACGCCGCCGTTGCCCGCGCCGCCGCCGCGCAGCGCGGCTGGGCCGCCGCCGCCCCCGCGGACCGGGCCAGGTTGCTCCGCCGCTTCGCCGCCGTCGTCGACGAACACGTCGAGGAACTCGCCCGCCTGGAGGTCACCGAGGCGGGCCACACCATCGGCAACGCCCGCTGGGAAGCCGGCAACGTCCGCGACCTGCTCGACTACGCCGCCGGGGGAGTCGAGCGCCTCAACGGCCGCCAGATCCCGGTGGCCGGCGGCCTCGACATCACGATCCTCGAACCCCTCGGGGTGGTCGGCGTCATCGCCCCCTGGAACTTCCCCATGCCGATCGCCGCATGGGCCACCGCCCCCGCCCTCGCAGCCGGCAACGCCGTCCTCCTCAAGCCTGCCGAGACCACCCCCCTCACCGCGCTCCGCCTCGCCGAACTCGCCCTGGTCGCCGGCCTCCCCGAAGGCCTCTTCCAGGTCCTGCCCGGCACCGGACCGATCGCCGGGAACGCACTCGTCGAACATCCCGGCGTCGCCAAGATCGTCTTCACCGGCTCCACCCGGGTGGGGAAGGGCATCATGGCGAAGTGCGCCGACCGGGTGAAGCGGGTCACCCTGGAGCTCGGCGGCAAGAGTCCCAACATCGTCTTCGCCGATGCGGACCTGGAGGCCGCCGCCGCCGCGGCGCCGATGTCCTTCCTCGACAACAGCGGCCAGGACTGCTGCGCCCGCACCCGCATCCTCGTGCAGCGGAGCGCGTACGACCGCTTCCTGGAACTCCTCGCCCCCGCCGTCCAGGGGATCGTCGTCGGCGACCCGCTCGACGAGCGCACCCAGATGGGCCCGCTCATCTCCCGCACCCAACTCGATCGCGTCCGCTCCTACGTGACCGACGACCTCGAGGCCCTTCGGGGCAAGGCCCCCGAGGGCCCCGGCTTCTGGTTCCCGCCGACCGTGCTCACCGGCGTTCCCGAGGACGCCCCCTGCGCCGTCGAGGAGGTCTTCGGGCCCGTCGCCGTGGTCCTGCCCTTCGAGGACGAGGCCGATGCGATCCGCCTCGCCAACGCCACCGAGTACGGCCTGTCCGGATCGATCTGGACCCGGGACGTCGGCCGCGCCCTGCGTACCTCCCGAGCCGTCCGGGCCGGCAACCTCTCCGTCAACTCCCACTCCAGCGTCCGCTACTGGACCCCGTTCGGCGGCTACCAGCAGTCCGGCCTCGGCCGTGAACTCGGCCCCGACGCCCTGACCGCCTTCACCGAAACCAAGAACGTCTTCATCAGCACGGAGGGCCCCGCACTGTGAGCACCGAAGAGATCGTCTGCCGCCGCCTCGTCGGCCGCACCGCCGTCATCACCGGAGCCGGCAGCGGCATCGGCCTCGCCACCGCCCGCCGCCTCGCCTCCGAAGGCGCGCACGTGGTGTGCGGCGACATCGACGAACGGGCCGGCAAGGCCGCCGCGGAAGAAGTCGGCGGCACCTTCGTGAAGGTCGACGTCACGGACCCCGAGGAGGTGGAGAACCTCTTCCAGGTCGCCTTCGACACCTACGGTTCCGTCGACATCGCCTTCAACAACGCCGGCATCTCGCCGCCCGACGACGACTCCATCCTGGAAACCGGGCTGGAAGCCTGGAAGCGCGTCCAGGACGTCAACCTCACTTCCGTCTACCTCTGTTGCAAGGCCGCCCTGCCCTACATGCGCCGTCAGGGCAGGGGCTCCATCATCAACACCGCCTCCTTCGTCGCCATCATGGGAGCGGCCACCAGCCAGATCTCGTACACCGCGTCCAAGGGCGGGGTCCTCGCCATGTCCCGCGAGCTGGGCGTCCAGTTCGCCCGTGAGGGCATCCGCGTCAACGCCCTCTGCCCCGGGCCGGTCAACACCCCGCTCCTCCAGGAACTGTTCGCCAAGGACCCCGAGCGCGCCGCGCGCCGCCTGGTGCACATTCCCGTCGGCCGCTTCGCCGAGGCCGAGGAGATCGCCTCCGCGGTGGCTTTCCTCGCCAGCGACGACTCCTCCTTCATCAACGCCACCGACTTCCTCGTCGACGGAGGCATCTCCGGCGCGTACGTCACCCCGCTCTAGAACCTCGCCACCGCCGCCACTCCCCGACCCCCACCCCACGCAGCCGGGCGTCGCAAGGCGCCCGGCTGACGTGCGCACGGACAGGAGAGCGTCCATGCACCGCAAGCTCCGCACCAGGGCCGCCGCGACGGCCCTGCTCCTCGCCGCGACCGGCCTGCTCCCCACGACGAGCGCCGCCGCCCGCCCCGCCGGACCCCGTGACTGCCCGACCCTCACCGTCGCGGAGGGCTGGTACGGCGACAACAAGGCGCGCCTCGACGAGCTGATCGCCGCCCGGTGCGCCGAGGCCGCGACGCACCGGGGCCCCAAGGGCGACAAGCCGGTCGCCGTCTTCGACTGGGACAACACCGTCATCAAGAACGACGTCGGCGACGCCACCTTCTACTGGCTGCTCCGCAACGACCGCATCAGGCCCCCGCGCCACGGAGACTGGTCCACCACCAGCCGCTACCTCACGCCCGAGGCCGCCGATGCCCTCGGTGCCGCCTGCCCCACCGGCGGTCGCACCCTGCCCACCGCCACCGACCTCCGCTGCGCCGACGAGCTCCTCTCCGTCTACGGCTCGGGCTCCACGACCGACGGCAAGACCGCCTTCGCGGGCCACGACCACCGCCGCATGGAGCCGCAGTACGCCTGGCTCGCCCAACTCCTGCGCGGCTGGACCGCCCGTGACGTCCGCTCCTTCGCAGCCGCGGCCCGTGCCGAGAATCTCGCCGCGCCCCGGGGCACCACCCAGCGGGTCGGCAGTCGGCAGGTCACCGGCTGGATCCGTTACTACGACCAGCAGCGCGACGTGATCCGTGCGCTCCAGGGCGCCGGCTTCGACGTGTGGATCGTCTCCGCCTCCCCCGAGCCCGTCGTGGAGGTCTGGGCCCGGGGCGTGGGCATCGACCCCTCCCACGCCCTCGGCATCCGCAACACCACCGAACACGGCCGCCTCACCGGTCACCTCAAGGGCTGCGGCACCGTACGGGACGGCGAGGACACGATGATCACCTACATCGACGGCAAGCGCTGCTGGATCAACCAGGAGGTCTTCGGCGTCCGCGGCGTCGCCGCCGAGCGCGTCCAGCCGGCAGGCCGGCGCCCGGTCTTCGCCGCGGGAGACTCCGACACCGACGTCTCCTTCCTGCGGGACGCCACCGGGCTGCGGCTCGTCCTGAACCGCAACAAGAACGAACTCATGTGCCGGGCCTACGAGAACGGCGACGGCCGTTGGCTCGTCAACCCCATGTTCATCGAACCGAAGAAGCCGAAGCCGAGCCCGTATCCGTGCTCGACCACCGGCTACACGGCGGGCGACGGCACGGCACAACCGGTCCGACGCGCTGACGGAAGCATCGTCCCCGACCAGGTCGACTCGGTCTTCTAGGCGGTCGTGCCCGGATCCGCGGGCCAGCAGCGCTCTCCACCCCTCCCCTGGGTCCGTCACGCCTTCTAGAGGAAGGTCATCCCCTCGCCCCGGTACGTGGGCACCGTCGCCGTGATGCGGTCGCCCTCGACCAGCTGCAGGTCCGCGAACCGCTCGCACAGCTCCCCGGCCTTCGCGTGGCGGAACCAGACCTTGTCGCCGATCCTCAGGTCGTCGGCCGGGGAGCCCAACAACGGGGTCTGCACCTCGCCGGGCCCCTCCTGCGGGTCGTACCGGAGCCCCTCCGGCAGGTACGGGACGGGCAGTCGGTCCGGACCCGCGGCCCCCGACGCCGGGTAGCCCCCGCCGAGCACCGTCACCACGCCCACGCCCGGACGGCGCACCACCGGTTGGGCGAACAGCGCCGCCGGGCGGCCGGAGAAGGACGTGTAGTTGTCGAAGAGCCGCGGTACGAAGAGCCCCGAGCCCGCCGCGATCTCCGTCACCGCCTCCTCGGCCGCCGTGTGCTGCACGCTTCCCGTGCCGCCGCCGTTCACGAACTCCAGGTCGGGTGTCACCGCCCGGACGGCCCGCACCACGGCCGCCCTGCGCTCCGCCAACTCCCTGCGGGCCGCGGATTGCAGGAAACGGATCGCCCGGGACCGCAGCGGTCGGCCCGCGACCGCGTCCCCGACCCCGGCGACGTGGCCCTCGTACGCCATCAGGCCGACCAGTCGGAACCCCGGCCGCCGCACCACGGAGCGGGCCAGCTCGGCCAGGTCGGCGGGGGTCCGCAGCGGTGAGCGCCGGGCCCCCACCCTCATCCGCCCGCCGAGCAGGTGCAGTGCGGTGTCCATCTCCAGACAGACCCGCACCTCTTCCGTCCCGCCCGCGCGGGCGGCGTCGATCAGATCCAGTTGAGCCACGTCGTCGACCATCACGGTCACGGCGGCGGCGAGCTTCGGATCCCGCGCGAGTTCCCCGAACCCGGAGCGGTCGGCGGAGGGGTAGGCCAGCAGCACGTCCTCGAACCCGGCGCGTGCCAGCCACAGCGACTCGTCGAGGGTGAACGACATGACCCCGGCGAAGCCGTCCCGCCCGAGCACCCGCTCCAGCAGGGCCCGGCACCGCACCGACTTGCTCGCCACCCGCACCGGCTTGCCCCCGGCCCGGCGCACGAGGTCCGTCGCGTTGGCGTCGAAGGCCTCCAGGTCGACGATCGCCACCGGCGCGTCGAGATGGGCGGTGGCCCGGTCGTAACGGGCCCGGTCGGCGGCACGGGGAGTCATGGCCCGAGCTTGCCAGACCGGTTTGCGGGTGGGTAGCCCCTGAGTTCCCGCACCCGGGGGAACAGCCCGTAGAGTGACGGACATTGTCGAGACGAGCGGGGACGGGGATGACCAGCGAGCACCACCCCACGACCTCCCGCATCACCGAAGCCCTGCTCCCGACGACGGACGAAGGGGAGCGCACGACCCGGCTCCGCCCGGTGCGCACCCCCCGGGCACCCGTCGAAGCACCGCCCGCCACCGCCCCGCGGTCCGCGCCGGCCCGTCCGATGACCGCCCCGAGCGGCGCTCCGGCACCTGTTCCGGGATCACCCGGGCCCGTGGCCGCACCCGTGTCGGTGCCCGCCCCCGAGGGACCGACGACCGCGTCCGCTCCGGTGGCCGCCGCACCAGTCGTGTCCACGGCTCCGCCCGGCCCACCGCCGGCCGCTCCCGTACAGCCGCAGCACTTCCCCCCGCACGTCCACCACCACGGCCCCGGTGCCCTGCCGCCGGAGGTCCCCGTCGGCGCCACCGACCTCCGGCCCGTCCGGGAGCGGAGCATTCGGCGGACCCTCGCGGTCGCCGTCTGCACGGTGCTCGGTCTCGGGCTCGTCGGAGGAGCCCTCGTCGGGGTGTGGCTCGCGGCGGCCGAGCCCACCGAGCCCGCTGAGCCCGTCGGCTACGCGGAGGCGAAGGAGCTCTGGCACGAGGCCCCCGTCGACACCCTCTTCCCCCGCACCCTCGCGGGCCGCGGCGACGGCCCCGGCGGCGCCGACCGCACCTGGACCCGGATCGTCGTCGCCCCGGACGCCGCCTGCACGCCGGCGGTCCTCGCCAGCGGCCTGCTCGCCACCGTCGAGCCGCTCGGCTGCGAGCGCGTCCTGCGCGCCACCTACACCGACGCCACCGCCAGCAGCGTGATCACCGTCGGTCTGGTCTTCACCCGCGCCGACGTCGCCGCCCAGGGGGCCCTCGGCACGGACCTCACCACCCGCCTCGGCGCGGACGTCCCCCCGGCCCTTTCCGGCCCCGGCACCGTCGCCGCCCGGTTCGGCCCACCGCAGCGTGCCGCCTGGTGGTTGGCCGCCCCCGCCGACCTCCCCGTCGTCGTCACCGCGGTTTCCGGCTTCGCCGACGGCCGGATGGTCGACGGCGGCCCGCTGCTCGCCGACCTCGCCATGACCGCACGGCGCACCGACGCCGTCTCCCAGGCCGGCCTCGGCCACGAGGCCAAGGGCATCGCCGAACGCCTCGTAGGACTCCTGCGCACGGCCGCGACCACGGCCGCGACCACGGCCGCCAAGGAGAACGCCCGGTGATCCGTCCCAGTCGGCGTCGCACCCGTGGCGCCGCGGTCGCCCTGCTCGCCGCCCTCTTCTCCGTGCTGCCCGCCACGACTTCCCCCGCGCACGCCGACACGATCCGGGCCCGCCAGTGGGGCCTCGAAGCCCTCCACACCGAGGAGGCCTGGCACACCACCAAGGGCAAGGGCATCACCGTCGCCGTCCTGGACACCGGCGTCGACGCCGACCACCCGGACCTCGTGGGGTCCGTTCTCCCCGAACACGACCTCGTCGGCTTCGGGGCGTCGAAGGGCGAGCGGGCCTGGGCCCGTCACGGCACCGCGATGGCCGGCATCATCGCCGGCCACGGCCACGGCCCCGGTGCCCAGGACGGAGTCCTCGGCATCGCCCCCGAGGTCCGGATCCTCCCCGTCCGGGTCATCCTGGAGTCCACCGACAGCGCCCGGGGCAAGGCCCGCAAGTCCCGGGGCACCGCCCTCGCCGAGGGCATCCGCTGGGCCGCCGACCACGGCGCCGACGTCATCAACCTCTCCCTCGGCGACGACTCCAAGTCCGCCCACCCCGATGCGGGTGAGGACGCCGCCGTCCAGTACGCGCTCGCCAAGGGCGTCTCCGTCGTGGCCTCGGCCGGCAACGGCGGCGAGAAGGGCGACCACGTCTCCTACCCCGCCGCCTACCCCGGCGTCATCGCCGTCACCGCCGTCGACCGCTACGGCACCCACGCCGCCTTCTCCACCCGCCGCTGGTACGCCACCGTCAGCGCTCCCGGCGACGACATCGTCATCGCCGACCCGGACCGCCGCTACTACGAGGGCTGGGGCACCAGCGCCGCAGCCGCGTTCGTCTCCGGTGCCGTCGCCCTGGTGCGCTCCGCGCACCCCGACCTCACCCCGGCCCAGGTCAAGCGCCTGCTCATCGACACCGCCCGGGACCGGCCGAAGGGCGGGCGCAGCGACGCCAAGGGGTACGGGACGGTCGACCCGGCCGCCGCGATCGAGGCCGGCGGTCGGATCGAGGCCGGTGACCCCATGAGCAGGACCGCCGGCTACCGGGACCCGTACTTCGGGCCGGGCCCCCTCCCCGCGGCCGAGGACGGCCGTGGCTTCGGCCTGTTGGCCCCCGTCGCCGGCGGACTCGGGGTGCTGTTGCTCCTCACCGCCCTGCTGCTCGTGCGGACCCGACGAACCTCCTGACGCCGGGGGGTGTCCGGTCCACCGGGACCGGAGGCTAGGCTCGGTGCGTGGCGCTCAAGAACATTCCGGACCCCGGTTTCTCCGACGACGACGGCACGGCCGACCCGCAGCTCGCGGCGGCCCTCGCGGCCTGGGCGGAGGACAGAACCGTCCACGGCCCGGTCCTCGAAGCCCTCAAGGGGGCCCGGCTGCTGGTGCCGGTGGTGGCAGTCCTCGGCGAGGTCGAGATCGACCCCGAGACCGGGCTCAAGCAGGAGAAGACCAGCGACATGGCGGTCCCCACGCTGACGGCCGGTGACCGGCGGGCCCTGCCCGCCTTCACTTCGATCGCCTCGCTCGCCCTGTGGGATCCGGCGGCCCGCCCGGTGGCGGTCCCCCTCCACCAGGCACTCCAGGCCGTCGCCCACGAGAGGGCGGACACCCTCGTCCTCGACCTCGCGGGCCCTGTGCCGTACCAACTGACCGGCTCCGTCCTGCTCGCCCTCGCCGAAGGCCGCACCAGCACTGATCCGCTGGACGACCCGGTGGTGCGGGAGGCCGTGCGCGCCGTGGTCGCGGCCGAGCCCGCGGTGCTCCGCGCCCATCTGGGTCCGGGCACGGCCGACGGCACCGTCGCCCTGGTCCTCGCCGCGGACGCCGCCCCGGCGGAGGCCGCCCAGCGGGTGGCCCGTGCCCTGGCAGCCGACGAGACCTTGAGGGCCCGCCTGGTGCGGGGTCTCGACCTGGCGCTGCTGCCGGCCGAGGCCACGCCCCCGGGCGAGCCCTTCTACGTGAAGCGGTAGGCGTTTCCTAGCCGTACACCGGCCCCGTGTACTTCTCGCCGGGGCCCTGGCCCGGCTCGTCCGGGACCAAGGAGGCCTCGCGGAAGGCGAGCTGGAGGGACTTCAGGCCGTCCCGCAGGGGCGCCGCGTGGAAGGAGGAGACCTCCGTCGCGCTGGCGTCCAGGAGGCCGGCGAGCGCGTGCACCAGCTTGCGCGCCTCGTCGAGGTCCTTGTGCTTCTCGCCCTCCTCGGTGAGCCCGAGCTTCACGGCGGCGGCGCTCATCAGGTTGACGGCGACGGTCACGATCACCTCGACCGCCGGGACCTCTGCGATGTCGCGGGTCATGGATTCGAAGTCGGGGGTGTCGGAGGGGGCCGTTGACTCGTTCTGGGGCGTCTCGCTCATGCCCCACACGATATGACGGTCCACGGTTAGCGGAGACCGCCGGGTCCTGCTAACCTTATGTAACGACCGGCCGGACACCTCTGTGCCCGGCCCACAAGTGGAGGCTCCGTACTCCCACCTGACCACCCTCGCGGGTGGCGGGTCACCGGTCAGGTGGCGCCCATCGTTCCGTACGGACGATGGAGCCGCCCGATGTGCGCCCCGCGGTTCACCGTGGTGGTGCTCCGGTTTTCCGTGGAGCCCCGCCTGTGTACCGTCCGGGGCTTTTTTCGTGCGTCGGCTCGGTTGGTTTCAACTGTTTCACGTGACGTGTCCGTCCGCCAAGGCGGTCGCGTGGTGCTACCGAGGAGGATCCATCAGCGCCGAGCCCCGCATCAACGAGCGGATTCGCGTTCCCGAGGTGCGTCTTGTCGGCCCCAGTGGCGAGCAGGTCGGCATTGTGCCGCTTGCCAAGGCCCTGGAGCTCGCTCAGGAGTACGACCTCGACCTGGTTGAGGTCGCGGCGAACGCCCGCCCGCCCGTGTGCAAGCTCATGGACTACGGGAAGTTCAAGTACGAGTCGGCCATGAAGGCCCGTGAAGCGCGCAAGAACCAGGCGCACACGGTCATCAAGGAGATGAAGCTCCGGCCGAAGATCGACCCGCACGACTATGACACCAAGAAGGGTCACGTCGTCCGGTTCCTCAAGCAGGGCGACAAGGTCAAGATCACGATCATGTTCCGTGGTCGTGAGCAGTCCCGCCCGGAGCTCGGTTACCGACTCCTCCAGCGCCTCGCCGAGGACGTCCAGGAGCTCGGGTTCATCGAGTCCAACCCGAAGCAGGACGGCCGGAACATGATCATGGTTCTCGGTCCGCACAAGAAGAAGACCGAGGCCATGGCCGAGGCTCGCGAGGCCCAGGCCGCGCGCAAGGCGGAGCGCCAGGGCGGGACGCCCGAGGCCGCCGCCGAGGCCCCGGCCGAGACCCCGGCCGAGAACGCCGAGGCGTGATCCATGGGGGCTGCCCTCCCGGCAGCCCCCGGGTTCCGCCCGGTCCCACCCAATCGAAGAATGACGCTCCCGGCTGACCGGTGTCCGCACCGGGGGGAGCGCCACTGACGAGGAGAGAACGGCGCCATGCCGAAGAACAAGACGCACTCCGGTGCCAAGAAGCGCTTCAAGGTCACCGGCTCCGGCAAGATCATGCGGGAGCGCGCCGGCAAGCGCCACCTGCTCGAGCACAAGTCGTCCAAGCTGACGCGTCGCCTCACCGGCAACGCCGAGATGGCCCCGGGTGACTCCGCCAAGATCAAGAAGATGCTGGGCATCTGAGTTGATCTCCCGCCCTCGGCGACGAGGGCATCCGGCACAGACCGGGACCCATCCGTTTTTTCGGGTCGTGTGAGGACCACCACGACCCCGCTACAAGGAGTAAGAAGTGGCACGCGTCAAGCGGGCAGTCAACGCCCACAAGAAGCGCCGGGCGATCCTCGAGCAGGCCTCCGGCTACCGCGGTCAGCGTTCGCGCCTGTACCGCAAGGCCAAGGAGCAGGTCACCCACTCGCTGGTCTACAACTACAACGACCGCAAGAAGCGCAAGGGTGACTTCCGTCAGCTGTGGATCCAGCGCATCAACGCCGCTGCCCGCCTGAACGGCATGACGTACAACCGCCTCATCCAGGGTCTGAAGGCCGCCAACATCGAGGTGGACCGCAAGATCCTCGCCGAGCTGGCCGTCAACGACTCCAACGCGTTCGCCGCGCTGGTCGAGGTCGCGCAGAAGGCCCTCCCGGCCGACGTCAACGCCCCGAAGGCCGCCGCCTGATCTTCCAGGCCGCAGTACCTCTGCCCGGACCCGCAAGCGCGCTCGCGCCTGCGGGTCCGGGTGCGTCGGCCCCCCGACACCCGTAGTTCCGGCCCGTAGCGCCACCGGCCCGACCGGCCGTCCGGCCGAAGAGCCCCGGCCCCGAAGAGAGAACCGCCGCACCTCATGGTCACCCCCGAGCTGATCTCCCCGCGTTCCCCGCGCGTCGTCGCCGCACGGCGGCTCGCCAAGCGCAATTTCCGGGGCAAGGACCGCCTCTTCATCGCCGAGGGCCCGCAGGCCGTCCGCGAGGCCGTGGAGCACCGCGGCAGCACCGGACAGCCCACCCTCGTCGAGCTCTTCACCACGGTCGAGGCCGCCGAGCGCTACGCCGCCATCGTCGAAGCCGCCCGCGCTGCCGGCGCCCGTGTCCACTTCGCCTCCGACGCCGTCCTCGCCGAGGTCTCCCAGACCGTCACCCCGCAGGGGCTCGTCGGCGTCTGCCGGTTCCTCGACTCGCCGTTCGAGGAGATCATCGCGGCCCGGCCCAAGCTGGTCGCCGTCCTCGCCCACGTCCGCGACCCCGGGAACGCCGGCACCGTGCTGCGCTGTGCCGATGCGGCCGGCGCCGACGCCGTCGTCCTCACCGACGCCTCCGTCGACCTCTACAACCCCAAGTCCGTGCGCGCCTCCGTCGGTTCCCTCTTCCACCTGCCGGTGGCCGTCGGCGTCCCCGTCGAGCAGGCCGTCGCCGGTCTCAAGGAAGCCGGCGTGCGGATCCTCGCCGCCGACGGGGCCGGTCAGGACGACCTCGACGACGAACTCGACGCCGGGACCATGGGCGGCCCCACCGCCTGGATCTTCGGCAACGAGGCCTGGGGGCTGCCCGAGGAGACCCGGGCGCTCGCCGACGCCGTCGTCCGCGTCCCGATCCACGGCAAGGCCGAGAGCCTCAACCTCGCCACCGCCGCCGCGGTCTGCCTCTACGCCTCCGCACGCGCCCAGCGCCCCCGAACCTCCGCCTGAGGGCCCACCCGGCCCTCCCCGCCCAGTAGAGTGGCGCACTCGGGGCCCACTGCGCTGAACGGAGGGGTGGGGAACGGGGATGACGGTCGGTACGGACAGTCCCGCACAGGTACGGAGCAGCGCGCCGCACGCCCCGGAACCGCCGGATCCCGGGGCTGGCGCGGGTTTCGCCGGCCTCGACCCCGACGACCTGCCCGACGGTCTCGTCATCGCCGACGAGACCGGGCGCGTCGTCTGCTTCAACGCCGCAGCCGGCCGGATCACCGCCGTCCCCCGCGACCGGGCCCTCGGCCTCCCCCTCGACGAGGCACTGCCGCTGGAGGACCTCAAGGGGCGCCGCTGGTGGCCGCTGGTCGATCCCTACGGAGGTCTCGCCACCCGTCGTGGTCAGCCCGAACGCAACCTGCTGCTTCCCGGCGGCCGTGAGGTCCTGGTCTCCGCCCGGTACGTCAGGGAGCACCCCACCGGGCCCGTCCGCAGGGTCGTGGTCTCGTTGCGCGGGACCGAGGCGCGTCGTCGCACCGAGCGCAGCCACGCCGAGCTCATCGCCACCGTCGCCCACGAGCTGCGCTCCCCGCTCACCTCGGTGAAGGGCTTCACCGCCACCCTGCTCGACAAGTGGGAACGGTTCAACGACGAGCAGAAGCGGCTCATGTTGGAGACCGTCGATGCCGACGCGGGTCGCATCAAGCGGCTCATCGCCGAACTCCTCGACATCTCCAGGATCGATTCCGGCCGTCTCGAAGTGCGCCGCCAGCCGGTCGACATCGCCGCCGCCATCGGCAGGCACATCCATGTGCACACCACTGCGGGCCAGTCCCCGGACCGCTTCTTCGTACGGATCAGACCGCAGCTGCCCGCGCTCTGGGCCGATCCCGACAAGATCGACCAGATCCTCGGGAACCTCCTCGAAAACGCGGTGCGCCACGGCGACGGAACTGTCACCATCGAGGTGGCACCCACCACGCTGGGCGACGACGGAGAAGAGGGAACGGAGGTCACCGTGAGCGACGAGGGCCCCGGCATCCCCGAAGCGTCGATGAGCCGTGTCTTCACCCGGTTCTGGCGGGGAAGCAAACGCGGCGGCACGGGCCTCGGCCTCTACATCGTCAAGGGCGTCGTCGAGGCCCACGGCGGCACCATCACCGTCGGACGGGGTCCCCGTGGCGGGGCCGAGTTCCGATTTATCCTGCCCGTCGGCACCCCGGCCCATCTCCTCTGACGTCTCAGCAGGCGAGACCGTACGAGATCAGGAGCCGCCCGGGTCGTCCACGGGCTCATTCGCGTCCCTGCGCCCCGTTAGACTCGTCCTTTGGCACGTTTGCGCCCTTGACGTCGAGCGGGGCCGCCCAGCCAGCCAACGGAAGCACGGGAAGAGATGTCCGCACCCAATAAGTCGTACGACCCGGTTGAGGTCGAGGCACTGAAACCGGAAGAGATCGAGCGCATGCGGGACGAGGCGCTCGCCGCCTTCGCCGCCGCGGGCGACCTCGACGCGCTCGCGCACGCGAAGACCGCGCACACCGGTGGCACCTCGCCGCTGGCGCTCGCCAACCGGGAGATCGGCGCCCTGCCCCCGCAGGCGAAGGCAGCCGCCGGAAAGCTCGTGGGCCAGGCCCGCGGCATCGTCTCCAAGGCGCTCGCCGCCCGTCAGGGCGAGCTGGAGGCCGAGCGCGACGCCCGCGTCCTCGTGGAGGAGGCCGTTGACGTCACGCTGCCGTACGACCGCGTCCCGGCCGGCGCCCGACACCCGCTGACCACCCTCATGGAGCGCGTCGCCGACGTGTTCGTCTCCATGGGGTACGAGGTCGCCGAGGGCCCCGAGGTCGAGGCGGAGTGGTTCAACTTCGACGCCCTCAACTTCGTCCCGGACCACCCGGCGCGCCAGACCCAGGACACCTTCTTCGTCCAGGGCCCCGAGGGAACCACGGGCGACGAGTCCGGCGTCGTGCTCCGTACGCACACCTCGCCGGTGCAGGCCCGCACGCTCATCGACCGGGAACCCCCGGTCTACGTCGTCTGCCCCGGCCGCGTCTACCGCACCGACGAGCTCGACGCCACGCACACCCCGGTCTTCCACCAGATCGAGCTGCTGGCCGTCGACGAGGGCCTGACCATGGCCGACCTCAAGGGCACCCTCGACCACATGGTCCAGGCGCTCTTCGGCTCGGACATGAAGACCCGGCTGCGACCCAACTACTTCCCCTTCACCGAGCCGTCCGCCGAGATGGACATGCTCTGCTACGTCTGCCGCGGCGAGTCCGTCGGCAACCCGGACCGTCCCTGCCGCACCTGCGGCAGCGAAGGCTGGATCGAGCTCGGCGGCTGCGGCATGGTCAACCCCAAGGTGCTGGTCGCCTGCGGAGTGGACCCCGAGAAGTACAGCGGATTCGCCTTCGGGTTCGGCATCGAGCGGATGCTGATGTTCCGCCACAACGTCGAAGACATGCGAGACATGGTCGAGGGTGACGTCCGGTTCACCCGGCCGTTCGGGATGGAGATCTGATGCGGGTCCCGCTTTCTTGGCTGCGGGAGTACGTCGACCTGCCGGCGACGGAGACCGGCCGTGACGTCCAGGCCAAGCTCATTTCGGCAGGCCTCGAGGTCGAGACGGTCGAGCAGCTCGGCGCCGGCCTGACCGGCCCGCTGGTGGTCGGCAAGGTCCTCACCATCGAGGAGCTGACGGAGTTCAAGAAGCCCATCCGCTTCTGCACCGTCGACGTCGGCCAGGCCAACGGCACCGGCGAGCCCCAGGAGATCATCTGCGGCGCCCGGAACTTCGCCGAGGGCGACAAGGTCGTCGTGGCCCTGCCCGGCGCCGTGCTCCCCGGAGACTTCCGGATCGCCGAGCGCAAGACGTACGGCCGCGTCTCCCGCGGCATGATCTGCTCCGGCGACGAGCTCGGCATGGGCGACGACGGCACGCACGGCATCATCGTGCTGCCGCCGGAGCACGAGGTCGGCACCGACGCCACGGTCCTCTTGGAACTGTTCGACGAGGTCCTCGACATCGCCGTCACCCCGGACCGCGGCTACTGCCTCTCGATGCGCGGCGTCGCCCGTGAGGCGGCCACCGCCTACGGCCTGCCGCTGCGCGACCCGGCGCTGCTCGACGTGCCCGCGCCGAACTCGTACGGCTACCCGGTCCAGATCACCGACCCGATCGGTTGCGACCGCTTCACCGCCCGCACCGTCGTCGGCCTGGAGCCGGAGGCGCGTTCCCCGATCTGGCTGCAGCGCCGCCTCCAGAAGGCCGGCATGCGCCCGATCTCGCTGGCCGTCGACATCACCAACTACGTGATGCTGGAGCTCGGCCAGCCGCTGCACGCCTACGACCGCGACCGGCTCGACGGCTCCATCGGGGTCCGTCGCGCTGAAGCCGGCGAGAAGATCACCACCCTCGACGGCACCGTGCGGGTCCTGGACGCCGCTGACCTCGTCATCACCGACAACCGCGGTCCGATCGGCATCGCGGGCGTCATGGGCGGTGCCAACACGGAGATCGCCGACCCCGAGACCGACCCTGAGACCGGCATCGTCACCGGCACCTCCGAGGTCGTCATCGAGGCCGCGCACTTCGACGCGATCTCGATCGCCCGCACGGCACGCCGCCACAAGCTGTCCTCCGAGGCGTCCAAGCGCTTCGAGCGCGGTGTCGACCCGCAGGCCGCCGCCGCTGCCGCGCAGCGCTGCGTCGACCTGCTCGTGCTGCTCGCCGGCGGCACGGCCGAGGCCGGGGTCACCGAGGTCACGGCCCCGTCCGCGCCGCGGACGATCGCCATGCCGGCGAACCACCCGGACAGGATCGCGGGCGTCGACTACGGCCGAGAGACCGTGGTCCGCCGCCTCCAGGAGGTCGGCTGCGACGTCTGCGGCCAGGACGAGCTCGTCGTCACCGTGCCGTCGTGGCGCCCCGACCTCAGCGAGCCGAACGACCTCGCCGAAGAGGTCATCCGGCTGGAGGGCTACGAGAACCTGCCCTCCACGCTGCCGAAGCCGCCGGCCGGCCGCGGGCTCACCGAGCGCCAGCGCGTCCACCGCCGGGTGGGGCGCGCCCTGGCCGGCGCCGGCTACGTCGAGGCGCTGAACTACCCGTTCATCGGGGAGCAGGCCCTCGACCACCTCGGTCTCGACGCGGACGACGCCCGTCGCCGCCTCGTGAGGCTGGTCAACCCGCTCTCCGACGAGGAGCCCGCGCTCCGCACGACGCTCCTTCCGGGGCTGCTCGGCGCGCTCCGTCGCAACGACAGCCGCGGCAGCCACGACCTGGCGCTCTTCGAGACCGGCCTGGTCTTCCGGCCCGAGGGAGAGCCGCGCATCGCCGTTCGGCTTCCGGTCGACCGCCGTCCCACCGACGAGGAGATCGCCGGCGTCAATGCCGCGCTGCCCGTGCAGCCGCGCCACGCCGCGGTGGTCCTCGCCGGTTCGCGCGAGCAGGCCGGCTGGTGGGGCAAGGGCCGTCCG
This sequence comes from Streptomyces sp. NPDC058877, assembly GCF_042742855.1. NCBI lineage: Bacteria > Bacillati > Actinomycetota > Actinomycetes > Kitasatosporales > Streptomycetaceae > Streptomyces > Streptomyces sp. NPDC058877. The sequence continues at coordinate 53,111 of NZ_JBHYMF010000027.1, forward strand.
TCCGACTGGGCGGACGCGATCCAGGCCGCCCGGACCGTCGCCACCGGGGCCGGGGTCGAGCTGATCGTCAGCGCTGCCCAGCAGGCTCCTTGGCACCCCGGCCGCTGTGCCGCGTTCCACGTCGAGGTCGACGGCGAGAAGGTCCTCGTAGGCCACGCCGGCGAGCTCCACCCGCGCGTGGTGAAGGCCTTCGGCCTGCCGGCCCGCAGCTGCGCCATGGAGATCGACCTGGACCTGCTGGAGAAGGCGAACGAGGGGCCCGTGAAGGCCCCCCGGATCTCCTCCTTCCCGGTCGCCACCCAGGACGTCGCCCTGGTCGTCGCCCAGGGTGTGCCGGCCGCCGAGGTCGAGGCCGCCCTCACCGAGGGCGCGGGGCAGCTCCTGGAGTCCATCCGGCTGTTCGACGTCTACACCGGCGACCAGCTCGGCGAGGGCAGCAAGTCCCTGGCGTACGCGCTGAAGTTCCGCGCCCCGGACCGCACGCTGACCGTCGACGAGGCCAGCGCGGCCCGCGACGCGGCGGTGGCCCTGGCCGCCGAGCGCACCGGCGCCGTCCTGCGCGGCGCCTGACGCTCCGCAGCACGGAGGAGGGCCGTCCCGGGATCGTCCCCGGGGCGGCCCTCCGCCGTTCCGGGGCACGGGTGCTTCCCGCGCCGTCGTGCCCCTTCCGGGCCCGTATGCCCGCTCGGGGGTCGGTCGCCCGTGCGCATGGCGCGGCCCTGGCGAAGGGCGGCGAGCCGGCGGCGCTCACTCCTTCGGGTGAGATGACCGAAGGGTGTTCCTCCCCGATCCGCCGGTCGGCAGAATCGATGCGGCTGCAGGCGCGGACCTGCGTGCCGCAGGGCCTCCGGGCACTGCTGGGGCTCGGGAAGGGCCGTACATGATCCGTACCAGCTCCTTGGTCGCCGACGGCTCCCCGCTCCGCCGGGCGGCGCCGCTCGCCCTTCCCCTCGGCTGGGGCGCCGCGGCCGTGGCGTGGAAGTTCGGTTGCCCGCTGGCCCGCCAGCCGGGTGTGCCGATGCGGATCGCCACCAGCGTCGTCTTCCTCGGCGTCGGCATCGCCCTGGTGCTGGGCGTCCGTCGGGGGCTCGCGCGGGAGCTCGACCGGGTCCGGGCCGTCGCTGCCGCCGCCCAGCGGGTCCTGCTGCGTCCGCCGCCGGCCCGGCTCGGCGGGTTGAGCCTTGCGGCGGGGCAGCTGTCCGCCTCGCGGGACGCGATCGTCGGCGGGGACCTCTACGAGGCGGTGGTGACCCCCCACGGGGTGCGGATCGTCATCGGGGACGTGCGGGGCCACGGGCTCCCCGCGCTCGGTGCGGTCGTCGCGGTCCTCGGCAGCTTCCGCGAGGCCGCTCACGACGAGCGCGAACTCGGCGGCGTGCTGCGCCGCCTGGAGCGTGCTCTGGAGCGGCACCTGAGGGAGCGGGCGCGCGAAGAGCATCCGGCGCGGTGCGCTGCGGGGCCCGAGCGTCCGGTGGGGGAGGAGTTCGTCACGCTGCTGCTCTTGGAGGTCCGCTCCGACGGGCGGCTCGCCGTCCTCAACTGCGGTCACCCCGCCCCGTACCGCCTCGGGCGCCGGGTGGAGCGGCTTTCGACCGGGGAGCCGCTGCCGCCGCTCGGGGTGCTGCCGCTGCCCGCCGGGCTCGTGCCCCATGTGACGGCTCGGCTGGTGCCGGGCGAGACGCTGGTCCTGCACACCGACGGCGCCGAGGAGGCCCGCGACCGCCGGGGCCGGTTCTTCGCGCTCGACGCGGTTCTGGCCGGGGCGGTCGGCGAGGAGCCAGCGGCCCTGGTCCGCCGGGTCCGCGCGGCCCTGCTACACCACACGGGCGGCCGGGTCACTGATGACGTCGCGCTGCTCGCGGTCCGCAACGATCGGGTCCGGGTTCCGGCGCAGCCCGCCGAACCCGGGCTGCGCCGCACCCGGCCCGCTCCCTCCTCGCCCTGTTGAGCGGAGGGCATCGGGGCCGGCGCCGCCCGCCCCGCCACGGAGTGTCGGGCAGATCAGCGGGGCGGACGACGCGGACCGGGCGGCCGCACTGTACGAGGGGGAGCCGGCGGCCCGGCCGTCGCCGTGCGGCGAGAAGCACAGTCAACCGTGGCCGCACCGGGTGCGGCAGAGCGCGCGGACCGGGAGAACGGGTACTTGGTTCACACCCCGTGCGAAATCGGCCACCGCTAGGCTGAGTTCACGGAGCGACCGGAGTGACCGGAGCGGCCATGCAGCCCAACACCTTGCTCGACGCCCTGCTCGACGAAGCGGGCGTCTCGAACGCCGGCCTGGCGGCCCACGTGAACGTGGCGGGCCGGGACAGGGGCCTCGCCCTGCGGTACGAACACACCGCAGTGGCACGCTGGTTGAAGGGGCAGCGTCCGCGCGGTCAAGTGCCGGACCTGATCTGTGAAGTGCTCGCCACCCGGCTGCACCGGCAGGTGACCCTGGACGACATCGGCTTCGGGGTACCGGACGGGCCGCTGCCGGCAGCGGGTTCGCCGTTGTCCGGTTTCGTGGAGCGGGCGGCTGCCCTGTGGCGGTCCGACGAGCAGCAGCGCCCGCACATCGTGACCGCGCCCGCCGTGACCGGAACCCCGGCGGTGATGCCGGTGTGGGAGTGGGAGAACCCACCGGAGGACGCGGACGTCTCCCGCGCGGGCCGGACGACGGTGTCGGCCGCCGACATCACCGTCCTCACCGCTGCTCGTGCGCACTACGAGCAGATGTACCGCAAGGCGGGGGGCATCGCGACCCGGGCCCGGATCGTCGGTTTCCTCACCAGCCGGACCGCGCCGCTCCTGAGGGGCGCCTACGGCGACGCCCTCGGCCGGCAGCTGCACCGCGCCACCGGCGGTCTGGTGGCGGTGGCCGGCATCTGTGCCTACGACGCGGACGCGCACGGGCTCGCCCAGCGCTACTTCCACCAGGCGCTGCGGCTCGCGAAGGCGAGCGGGGACCGGGGACTCGGCGCCTATGTGATCGCGCTGCTGGTCAACCAGGCGCTGTTCATGGGGGAGTACCGGCAGGCGGTGGCGTTCGCCGAGGCGGCGCTGCGGTCGGCGGGACGGCAGATCACCCCGGCGCTCGCCGCCGATCTGACGGCGATGCAGTCGAAGGCGTACGCGCACCTGGGCGACGGGTCCGCTGCCTTGGCCTGCATCCGGCTGGCCGAGGCGGCGGCGGAGCGGATCAGTCCGGGAGAGGAGCCGGCCGAAACGGGATACGTCGAGCCGGGGCTCGTCAACGTGCAGGTCGCGGAAGCCCTGCTCGGCCTGGGGGAACTCGCGGCGGCCCATGAGCACGCGTCGGCCGCGGTCGGGACGCACTCGCACGACCGGGGTCGGGTGCACCGGCTCGCCATGCTCTGTCAGATCGAACTGCGGCAGGGCGAGGCGGACGGGGCGGCGCGCACGGCGCTGGAGATGACGGAACGGGCCCGGGGGATGGAGTCGCGTCGGCTGCGCGACCGGCTGCGGCAGGTGCGGGAGCACCTCCTCGCCAGCGGAGGCGGAGCGGCCCGGGAGGCGGCCGCGCTCATCGACGAGGCCCTGCGCGTTCCCCTGTGATTCCCTGACTGCTGCGATATTGCCACCAAACAATCACCGATCAGTCGGAAGGTGGCAAGAAAGTGCAGTGGACGAAACTGAGCGAACGCTCTGTCTATGAGAATCGCTGGTTCCGGGTGAACCTCGCGGACGTCGAACTCCCGGACGGCCGCCACCTCGATCACTACCTGATCCGACTCCGCCCGGTCGCGGTCGCAACGGCCGTCAACGAGGCGGACGAAGTCCTGATGCTCTGGCGCCACCGCTTCATCACGGACAGTTGGGGCTGGGAGCTGGCCGCCGGCGTCGTCGAAGACGGCGAGGACGTCGAGGCAGCCGCCGCCCGCGAGATGGAGGAGGAGACCGGCTGGCGGCCGGGGCCGCTGCGCCACCTCCTCACCGTCGAGCCCTCGAACGGCCTCTCCGATGCCCGCCACCACCTCTACTGGGCGGAGCGGGCGACGTACACCGGACCGCCCGAGGACGCCTTCGAGTCCTCGCGACGGGCCTGGATCCCGCTGAAACAGATCCCCGACATGATCGCCCGGGGTGAGGTCCCGGCCGCCAACATGGCCGCCGGCCTGCTGATGCTCCACCACCTGCGCCTCGGCTGAGGCGTCCGACGGGGAGTGCCGGGCGGCCCGTACCTGTGCGGGGGTACGAGCCGTTCCTGCCGCGGAGAGCGACATTCGGGGGACGCCCGGAGGCGTCGGGGGGACGCCGGGGCGTCA
>NZ_JBHYMF010000028.1:0-57101 GCF_042742855.1 Streptomyces sp. NPDC058877
GCACGTCCCCGTGCGGGGACGTGCCCACCGTCGGTTCGCCGGACCGTGTCGACCGGGAGTGTCCCAACGGTCCGGGTGGTCCGGCGCGGGTTGCGCACACCGGGTCCGGGGGCCGCGCCATCGGCCGAACCGTGCCGCCCCGTCAGCGGATACCCCCTCCCCACCTGCGCGTTCGCCAGGGGAGGGGGCGGATGGGCTCTCAGCCCTGGCCGTTGCCGGAGGTGTTCGCGAGGGCCGCCGACAGTTCGCGGGCGACCTCCTGGAGGATCGGGACGATCTTCTCGGTGGCCGCCTCGGTGACCCGGCCCGCAGGACCCGAGATGGAGATGGCCGCCGCGGTGGGGGAGTCCGGTACGGACACCGCGAGGCAGCGGACCCCTATCTCCTGCTCGTTGTCGTCGACCGCGTACCCGGTTTCGCGGACCGCGACGAGCGCGTCGAGGAAGCCCTCCGGGGTGGTGATGGTCTTCTCGGTGGCGGCCGGCATGCCGGTGCGGGCGAGCAGCGCCCTGACCTCTTCCGCCGGGGTGTGCGCGAGCAGCGCCTTGCCGACGCCGGTGGAGTGCGGCAGGACCCGCCGACCCACCTCGGTGAACATGCGCATCGAGTGCTTGGACGGCACCTGCGCCACGTACACGATCTCGTCGCCGTCGAGCAGCGCCATGTTCGCGGTCTCGCCGGTTTCCTCGACGAGGCGCGCCAGATAGGGGCGGGCCCAGGTGCCGAGGAGGCGGGAGGCCGACTCGCCGAGCCGGATGAGGCGGGGGCCGAGCGCGTACCGGCGGTTGGGCTGCTGGCGCACGTAGCCGCAGGCGACGAGGGTGCGCATGAGGCGGTGGATGGTGGGGAGCGGGAGTCCGCTGCTGGCGGAGAGCTCGCTCAGGCCGACCTCGCCGCCGGCGTCGGCCATTCGCTCCAGGAGGTCGAAGGCACGCTCAAGGGACTGGACGCCCCCGCTGGCGGCGGCGGGCTTGGCGGCGTCGGTGGTGCTGGCGCTGGACGTCGGCACGTCAACGGTCCTTTCAAGGCAGGCGGGCAAGGCAGCAGCCTACCGGGCCGTTCGCCGGGACACGTGGTCCCGGTGTCCGCGTCAGCGCCGGTCAGGGGGTGTTTGTCCGGTGTCGGCGGCAGCCCGGAGCGGCCCGGGACTACCCCGCATGTGCAGAGCTACGTTCTACTGTACGGAATTTTCATTCCACTTTGTGGAAACCTCTAAGTCGGACGCATCGGACGTCGATGCTGGAAGTGTGCCCTTGACGACCCGTCGTCCGGAAGTGAAGACTCCTTTTCAACAGTTCGTTGAATTTCCCGCTGAAGTGCTTGAAGAAGGGGTACGGGTGGACGTCAACCTGGTCCTGCGCTCGACACGCGTCATCACCCCCGAGGGGACGCGCCCGGCGTCGATCGCCGTCTCCGGAGGGACGATCGCCGCCGTGCTGCCGCACGACGCGGAGGTACCGGCCGGCGCCCGGCTGGAGGACGTCGGCGACGACGTCGTCCTGCCCGGACTCGTCGACACCCACGTACACGTGAATGACCCCGGCCGCACCGAGTGGGAGGGCTTCTGGACCGCCACCCGGGCCGCCGCGGCCGGTGGCATCACCACCCTGCTCGACATGCCGCTCAACTCGCTGCCCCCGACCACCACCGTGGAGAACCTGCGCGTCAAGCAGGAGGTCGCCCGGAGCAAGGCCCATGTCGACGTCGGCTTCTGGGGCGGCGCCCTGCCCGACAACGTCAAGGACCTGCGCCCCCTCCACGACGCGGGCGTCTACGGCTTCAAGTGCTTCCTCTCGCCCTCCGGGGTCGACGAGTTCCCCTCGCTCGACCAGGAACAGCTGGCCACCTCGCTCGCCGAGATCTCCGGCTTCGGCGGCCTGATGATCGTGCACGCCGAAGACCCGCACCACCTCGCTGCCGCGCCCCAGCGGACGGGCGGGGCGTACGCGGACTTCCTCGCCTCCCGCCCCCGGGACGCCGAGAACACGGCCATCGAGAACCTGATCAACCAGGCCCGCAGGCTCAACGCCCGCGTCCACGTCCTGCACCTCTCCTCCTCGGACGCACTGCCGGTCCTGGCAGCGGCCAAGGCCGAGGGCCTGAAGGTCACCGTCGAGTCCTGCCCGCACTTCCTCACGCTCACCGCCGAGGAGATCCCGGACGGCGCCACCGAGTTCAAGTGCTGCCCGCCCATCCGGGAGGCGACGAACCAGGACGCCCTGTGGCAGGGGCTCGCGGACGGCACCATCGACTGCATCGTCTCCGACCACTCGCCGTCCACCGCCGACCTGAAGACCCCGGACTTCGCCTCCGCCTGGGGCGGCGTCTCCTCCCTCCAGCTCGGCCTGCCCGCCATCTGGACCGAGGCCCGGCGCCGCGGCCACGCCCTGGAGGACGTCGTCCGCTGGATGTCCGAAGGCCCGGCCCGGCTCGCCGGACTGAACCGCAAGGGCGCCATCGAGCCGGGACGCGACGCCGACTTCGCCGTCCTGGACCCCGACGCCGTCTTCACCGTCGACCCGGCCGAGCTCCAGCACCGCAACCGAATCACCGCCTACGCGGGCAAGACCCTCAGCGGTGTCGTCACCTCCACCTGGCTGCGCGGAGAGCGCATCGCCGATCGCGGCGTCCTCACCGAGCCCTCCGGCCGCCTCCTCGAAAGGAACAACTGACCCGTGAGCACCGGCATACCCTCCTTCACCGGCGACGCCAGCCCTTATGGCGGCGGCGACCCGTACGCCGACTACCGCACGGCAGACTTCCCCTTCAGCCAGTGCGCGGACCTCGCGGACCGGCGCCTCGGCGCCGGTGTGATCGCCGCCAACGACGAGTTCTTCGCCGAGCGCGAGAACCTGCTCAAGCCCGAGGCCGCTGAGTTCGACCCCGAGCACTTCGGCCACAAGGGCAAGATCATGGACGGCTGGGAAACCCGCCGCCGTCGCGGCGTCTCGGCCCGGGAACCGCACCCCACCGAGGCCGACCACGACTGGGCCCTCGTCCGGCTGGGCGCACCCGGCGTCGTCCGGGGCATCGTCATCGACACCGCCCACTTCCGCGGCAACTACCCGCAGGCCGTCTCCGTCGAGGCCGCCTCCGTGGCCGGCTCGCCCTCGCCTGAGGAACTCCTCGCCGACGACGTGAAGTGGACGACGCTCGTCCCCCGCACCGCCATCGGCGGGCACGCCGCCAACGGCTTCGCCGTCGACGTCGAGCAGCGCTTCACGCACCTGCGCGTCAACCAGCACCCCGACGGCGGCATCGCCCGGCTCCGCGTCTACGGAGAGGTCGCCCCCGACCCGCAGTGGCTGGGCGTCCTCGGCACCTTCGACCTCGCGGCCCTGGAGAACGGCGGTCGGGTCGAGGACGCCTCGGACCGCTTCTACTCCCCGGCCACCAACACCATCCAGCCCGGCCGCTCCCGCAAGATGGACGACGGTTGGGAGACCCGCCGCCGCCGGGACAAGGGCAACGACTGGATCCGCTACGCCCTGGCGGCCGAGTCCGAGATCCGCGCCATCGAGATCGACACCGCCTACCTCAAGGGCAACAGCGCGGGCTGGGCCGCCCTCTCGATCGCGGCCGAAGGCTCGGACGAGTGGACCGAGGTCCTGCCCCGGACCCGCCTCCAGCCCGACACCAACCACCGGTTCGTCCTCGACGCCCCGGCGATCGGCGCCCGCGTGCGGATCGACATCTACCCGGACGGCGGCATCTCCCGCCTCCGCCTCTTCGGCTCCCTCACGGAGGTCGGTGCGGCCCGGCTGACCGCCCGCCACCAGGAGCTCGGCGGCTGACGGGCCCGTCCGGCCCCGGCGGGTACGACACCCCGCCCGGCCCGCGAGGGCGCACCGGCCCGACAGCACCGGTGCGCCCTCGCGCAATCCTGCGGACCTATGCCGCGTGTCCGCCGTCCACCGAGAACTCGGCACCCGTCACGTACCGGCCCCCGGGCCCCGCCAGGAAGGCGACCACCATCGCCACCTCGTCCGGGGTGCCGAACCGCCCGAGTGCCGTCATGGCCGCTTGCCCTTCCGCGTGCGGCCCGTCCGCCGGGTTCATGTCGGTGTCGATCGGGCCGGGATGGACGATGTTCGCGGTGATGCCGCGTCCTCCCAGCTCCTGCGCGAGCGCCTTGGTGAGACCGATCAGCGCGGACTTGCTCATGGCGTAGAGCGTGCCGCCGGGGCCCGGCACCCGCTGTGTCATGCAGCTGCCGATGGTGATGATCCTCCCGCCCTTCGGCAGTCGTGCTGCGGCTGCCTGCGAGGTCAGGAAGGCCGCCCTGACGTTCACCGCGAGGGTCCTGTCCACGTCCACGAGCGGCAGTGACCCCAGGGGGCCGAGGACGCCCACGCCCACGTTGTTCACCAGGACGTCCAGGCCGCCCAGCGCGTCCGCCGCCCACTCCACCGCGCCTGCCGCGTCCCCGGCGTCGGCCGCATCGGCCCGCAGGGGCAGCGCCTTGCGCCCGGCCGCCTCGATCAGCTCGGCAACCCCCTTGGCCCGTGCCTCGTCCCGTGCGTAGGTGAAGGCCACGTCGGCGCCCTCCCTGGCCAGTTGCACGGCCGTGGCCGCGCCGATCCCCCGGCTGCCGCCGGTCACCAGGGCCACCGCGCCGTTCAACGTCGACATTCCGAAACCTCCGTGAGAAGTGCGACTTCATTGCAGCTTCAATGAAATTCGGCGGGGTGCTTCGCTGCCGGCGGGAATCGGACGCCGTCCTGATCGCCGAGTCCCTGCCCTTCGCACCGCTGCGGCGCGGCGCCGATGAGTTTCGCCCGGCGGCACGGTCGAAGCCTGAGAGACACGATGGTCCGGAGGTGCACGCCTCCGAAGGACCCGGATGGAGAAAGGCACGCGCCATGGCCACCCTCAGCCTCACCCAGTTCCTCACCCTCGATGGCGTCGTCCAGGCGCCCGGAGGCCCCGACGAAGACCGCAGCGGCGGCTTCGAGCACGGCGGCTGGTCCGTGCCCTTCGGAGACGAAGACTTCGGGCGGTTCATCACCGGGGTCTTCGCCACTCCGGCCGCCTTCCTCCTCGGTCGTCGCACGTACGACATCTTCGCGGGCTACTGGCCCCGGCAGACCGACCCCGAGAACGCCATCGCCACCAAGCTCAACGGCCTCCCCAAGTACGTCGCCACCACCACCCTCGCCTCGGCCGACTGGAACGGCACCACCCTGCTCCACGGTGATGCCGTCGAGGAGGTCACCGCGCTCAAGGAGCGCACCGACGGGGAGATCCAGATGCACGGCAGCGCCGGCCTCGCCCGCACCCTCCTGGACCACGACCTCATCGACACCCTCCACCTGGCCGTCTTTCCCGTCGTCCTCGGCACGGGGCGCCGACTCTTCACCGACGGGGTCCGTCCCACCGCCTTCCGCCACGTCGAAGCGCGCGTCACCGGAGCGGGCGTCGCCCTCCACACCTATGCGCTGGCGGGTCGTCCCGCCTACGGCAGCTACTGAAGCCACCGCGCCCGCGGCGACCTCCGGGCCCTTCCGCGTCGGCCACCGCCCCGCGTCCGCAGCCCGGAGAAAGGTGTAGCCACCACGGGCCTCCCGAGGTACCGTGACCCCTCCGAGTGCGAGCCGTCGAAGCCTCCACACCACCAGCAGAGTTGGAGGAGCGGTCCGCGATGTCCTCGATCGCCGCACCGGTGACCCTCGGCGCACCGCGTCGGGCATGGCTCACCGACCTGCCCGTGTTGCTCGTCGCCGTCGTCTGGGGCTCCAGCTATCTCGCGGCCAAGGGCATCACCACCGGCCACACCGTCATCGCGGTCCTCGTGCTGCGGTTCGCCGTGGTGCTGCCCGTCCTCGTCGCCGTGGGGTGGAGCCGGCTCCGGACCCTGAGCGCGTCCCAGTGGAGGGGAGCCGCTGTCCTCGGGCTGATCCTCAGCGGGATCTTCCTCTTGGAGACGTACGGCGTCGTCCACACCTCGGCCACCAACGCGGGTCTGATCATCAGCCTCACCATGATCTTCACCCCGCTCGCCGAGGCCGCCATCACCCGGGTCCGCCCGGCCCGGGGTTTCCTTGCCGCTGCGGCGCTCTCCGCCACGGGCGTGGTCCTGCTGACCCAGGGCGCCGGGTTCACCACGCCCTCCCTCGGTGACCTGCTCATGCTGCTCGCCGCCGTCGCGCGCACCGTCCACGTCCTTGCCATGTCCCGGATCAAGGCGGTCCGATCGGCCGACTCGCTCTCCCTCACCACCGTGCAACTCGGCTCCGCCGTCGCTGTGTTCGCCGTCATCGCCGCCTTTCCCGGTGCCGGTGCTTCTCCCTGGGCCACGGCCCTCCACTTCGGCCCCCGGGCCTGGGCGGGCCTCCTCTTCCTCGCCGTCTTCTGCACGCTCTTCGCCTTCTTCGTGCAGATGTGGGCCGTCCGACGCACCTCGCCCTCCCGGGTCAGCCTCCTCCTCGGGACGGAGCCGCTCTGGGCCGCCGCCGCAGGAATCGCCGTCGCCGGAGACCGCCCCGGAGCGCTCGGTCTCGCCGGTGCGATCCTCGTTCTCGCGGGAACCAGTTGGGGGCGCCGCGTCGCGGACGAGGACTCCGGGTGAGTTCCGCGGACGTCCGTTCCCCCGTCGCACCCGGCCGAGGGCCGGCGCCGTGGACGGGGCACCGGATTCGGACCCGTCCATCCGAACCCGCCGTCCGTCAGCTCGCGCACCACGCCGGCGGCCCCGGCCCGTGGCCATGAGAACCCGAAGCCCCCGGGGGAACCCTTCGCGATCCGATCGTGATCGAGCGGACGATCGAGCCGCGTCCTCCGTCCGTCCACCGCAGTCGATACCAAAGCATCGACGTGCGCGACTCCGGTAGCCCGACGGCCCCGCACACCCGGTGGACCGCCCCCGACCTGCGTACATTGCGGACATGAGACGTACGGACCCGCAGCGCCTGCTGCTCCCTTCCCACCTGGTCGAATCGGGCGGGGACGGGAGGGGGCGGACCCGCCGCACCGTGCGCGACTGGATCGTCGACGCCACCCTGTTCCTGCTCGCGGCCTTCGGGGGCCTCGTCGACGTCGACAACGGCGCCGCGTACAACAGCGACCCCGTGATCCTCTTCGACCTGCTGGTCGGTGGCGCAGCCTGCTGCGCCCTGTGGCTGCGCCGCCGTTGGCCGGTCGGGCTCTCCGTCGCCCTCTCCCTGGTCAGCGTCGTCGCCCCGGCCGCGGGCGGCGCCGTCCTCGTGAGCCTGTTCAGCGTCGCCGTACGCCGCCCCTTCCGGGAGGTCGCCTGGCTCGGGGCGCTGGCCGTCGCCGCCTCCACCGTGCAGGCATTCGTCCGACCCGATCCCACGGTGAACACCGGGCTGCTGATCGGTTTCGGCTTCGTCCTCATCCTGCTCGTCACCGCCTGGGGCATGCTCGTCCGCTCCCGGCGCCAGCTCGTCGAAGCGCTCAGGGAACGGGCCCGCCGGGCCGAGTCCGAAGCAGAGCTGCGTGCCGCCCAGGCCCAGCGGCTCGCCCGCGAGGCCATCGCCCGCGAGATGCACGACGTCCTCGCCCACCGGCTCACCCTGCTCAGCGTGCACGCCGGAGCGCTGGAGTTCCGCCCCGATGCCCCGCCCGAGCAGATCGCCCGTGCCGCCGGCGTCATCCGTGACAGCGCCCACGACGCCCTCCAGGACCTCCGTGAGATCATCGGCGTCCTGCGCGCACCCGGCGAGGACGGCGACGGAGACCGCCCCCAACCCACCCTGGCCACCCTCGAGGCACTGGTCGCCGAGTCGCGCGCGGTCGGTACGGACGTGGTCCTCGACGTCGCGGTCGACGACCCCGCCGCGGTTCCCGCGGCGACCGGCCGCACCGTCTACCGCATCGCGCAGGAGGCCCTCACCAACGCCCGCAAGCACGCCCCCGGGACCACCGTCACCCTCACCGTCCGGGGCCGCCCGGGCGACGGCCTCACCGTCGAGGTCCTGAATCCGGCCCCGACCGGGTCGATCCCGCAGGTCCCCGGTTCCGGACAGGGACTCATCGGCCTCACCGAGCGGGCCGCCCTCGCCGGCGGTCGGCTGGAGCACGGCCCGGCAGGCGACGGCGGGTTCGCCGTGCGGGCCTGGCTACCGTGGCCCGCATGACCATCAGGCTGCTCGTCGTCGACGACGACCCCCTGGTCCGTGCGGGCCTCACCCTCATGCTCGGCGGCGCCGACGACCTGGAGATCGTCGGGGAGGGCGCGGACGGCCGGGAGGTGCCCGGACTCGTCGCCCGACACGCCCCCGACGTCGTCCTCATGGACATCCGCATGCCCCATGTGGACGGGCTCACCGCCACCGCGCGCCTCCGTGCCCACCCCGATGCCCCCGAAGTCGTCCTCCTCACCACCTTCCACGCCGACGCGCAGGTGCTGCGCGCCCTGCGGGCCGATGCCGCCGGCTTCGTCCTCAAGGACACCCCGCCCGCGGAGATCGCCGCCGCCGTCCGCCGGGTCGCTACGGGAGACCCCTTCCTCTCGCCGGTCGTCACCCGTCAACTCATGGCGCACGTCGCACAACGGACGGAACCGTCCCGACGCGCCAAGGCCACCGACCGGCTCGCCGGCCTTGCCGACCGCGAGCGGGAGGTGGCCGTCGCGGTCGGCCGGGGGCTGTCCAACGCCGAGATCGCGGCCGAGCCGTACTTGGGCGTCCCCACGGTCAAGACCCACGTCTCCCGCGTCCTCGCCGAACTCGGCCTCAACAACCGCGTCCAGATCGCGCTCCTCGTCCATGACGCCGGTCTCCTCGACGAGAACCGGTACGGCCACGGCGACGAGGACCGCCACGGTGACCAGTCGGATAGCCTTCGAGGATGTCCGTCATCGAACTGGGGGAGTACGGCGCGGACTTCATCGCGAACCCGTACCCCGTCTACGCGAAGCTCCGTGAGTCAGGCCCCGTCCACGAGGTGCGGATGCCCGACGGTTTCCAATTCTGGCTCGTCGTGGGCCACGAGGAAGGGCGTGCCGCGCTCGCCGACCCGCGACTCGCCAAGTCCCCGTCCGTCATCGGCGTCCGGCCGCCGGAGGAGGACATCATCGGCGTCCACCTGCTCTCGGCGGACGCCCCCGACCACACCCGGCTGCGCCGCCTGGTCGCGGCCGAGTTCACCGGACGCCGGGCGGAGGGCCTGCGCCCCCGGATCGAGCGGCTCACCCACGAGCTCGCCGACGCCATGGAACAGGCCGGGCGCGCCGACCTCGTCGACGCCTACGCCTTCCCGCTGCCCGTCACCGTCATCTGCGAACTCCTCGGAGTCCCGGCCGAAGACCGGGAGACCTTCCGCGGCTGGTCGAACGAGCTGGTCAGTCCCACCGACGAACAGAGCATGACCGACGCCATGGTCGGCCTGGCCGGCTACCTCGACGCGCTCATCGAGGACAAGCGGTGCGCAGGCCCCGCCGAGGACCTGCTCTCCGGCCTGATCGCCACCCGGGCCGAGGACGGCGACCGACTCTCCGCCACCGAACTCCGTGCCATGGCCTACCTGTTGCTGCTCGCCGGTCACGAGACCACGGTCAACCTGATCTCCAACACCGTCCGCAACCTGCTCACCCACCCCGAACAGCTCGCCGCCCTGCGGGCCGATCCGGAGCTGCTCGACGGTGCCATCGAGGAGTCCCTGCGGTACGAGGGCCCGGTCGAGACCAGCACGGTCCGCTTCACCCGGGAGGCCGTCACCGTCGGCGGCACCGTGATACCGGCGGGACAGAACGTCCTGGTGGGGATCGGCGCGCTGGCCCGGGACCCGGCCCGCTTCCCCGAACCCGACCGCTTCGACATCCGCCGTGACACCCGCGGCCACCTGGCCTTCGGGCACGGCATCCACCACTGCCTGGGCGCCCCGCTCGCCCGCCTGGAGGGCCGGATCGCCCTGCGCACGCTCCTGGAACGCTTCCCCCGCCTCGAACTGGATCCCCGGGGCGCGCCCTGGGAGTGGCTGCCGGGTCTCCTCATGCGGGGCGTCCGCCGTCTCCCGGTCCGCTGGTGAGTGCCCGGCACCGCGGTGGTCAGGGTTCCAGCCGCACCGGGCGCCGCTCCCGGCGCGAGCGCTCGCAGGCCTCGGCGATCCTGAGCGCCGCCAGGGCTTCCCGGCCGTCGCAGGGATTGGGAGCCTCGCCGCGCACCAGACGCACGAAGGCGTCCAGCTCCGCCTCGTAGGCGGGGGCGAAGCGCTCCAGGAAGCCGGGCCAGGGCTTGCCGGGGGCGGGAGGCCCCTGCGGTTCCACGGAGGAGAGCGGGCTGCGGTCGTCCAGGCCCACCACGATCTGGTCCCGTTCGCCCGCCAGTTCCATGCGGACGTCGTACCCGGCGCCGTTGCAGCGGGTCGCGGTCGCCGTCACCAGGGTCCCGTCGTCCAGGGTGAGCACGGCGGCTGCGGTGTCCACGTCGTCCGCCTCGCGGAACACGGCGGGGCCCGCGTCCGAGCCCGTCGCGTACACCTCGACCACCTCCCGCCCGGTCACCCAGCGGACGATGTCGAAGTCGTGCACCAGGCAGTCCCGGAAGAGCCCCCCGGAGAGCGGCAGGTAGGCGGCCGGCGGCGGCTCGGGGTCGGAGGTGACCGCCCGCACGGTGTGCAGCCGGCCAAGCCGCCCCGACCGCACCGCCGCGCGTGCCGCCCGGTAGCCGGCGTCGAAGCGGCGCATGAAGCCCAGCTGCAGGGTGGTGCCCGCCGCGGCCACCGCGTCGAGCGCGGCCAGCGTCCCCGGCACGTCCAGGGCGATCGGCTTCTCGCAGAAGGCCGGCAGGCCCGCCCGGGCGACACGGGCGATCAGCTCCGCGTGCGCGGCCGTCGCGGAGGCGATCACCACGGCGTCCGGGGCCTGCCCGAGCAGTGCGTCCACGTCCGGTGCGGCCTCCGCCCCGAGCGCCCCCGCGACCGCCGCTGCCCGGGCGGCGTCCACGTCCGCCACGACCAACGCCTCCACCTCCGCGTGGCGGGCCAGCACACCCGCGTGGAAGCTCCCGATCCGTCCCGTACCGATGAGTCCGATGCGCATGGCCCCACCGTGGAGCCGACCGTCCCGGGTGTCAAGGATGTGTCAGGACAACCGGACGTCATGACTTCCCGCCGTGAACGCCCCCGGTTACGCTCCCCCCGTGCCCAAGCAGTCCGGCTCTCCCCTGCCCCCGCTCTCCGTGGACCGCACCAGTCCGGTCCCGCTCTACTTCCAGCTCGCCCAGCAGTTGGAGGGTGCCGTGGAGAACGGGAGCCTGGCCCCGGGCAGCCTCCTCGGCAACGAGATCGACCTCGCCAACCGCCTGGGGCTCTCCCGCCCCACCGTCCGCCAGGCCATCCAGACCCTGGTCGACAAGGGCCTCCTGGTGCGCCGCCGGGGCGTCGGCACCCAGGTCGTGCACAGCAGGGTCCGTCGCCCGATGGAGCTCAGCAGCCTCTACGACGACCTCGCCGCGGCCGGGCAGCGCCCCGCCACCCGGATCCTGGCCAACCGCCTCGAACCCGCTACCGGGCCCGTTGCCGCCGCCCTCGGCGTGCCCGAGGGCACCGAGGTCCGCTACCTCGAACGACTCCGCACGGCAGACGGCGAGCCCCTGGCCCACCTGCACAACCACCTGCCCGCGGGCCTCGTCGTCCCCGACACCGAAACCCTGGAGGGCACCGGCCTGTACCGCATGCTCCGCTCCGCCGCGGTCACCCTGCACAGCGCCCGCCAGATCGTCGGCGCCCGTGCCGCGACCGCGGCGGAGGCCGCACTGCTCGACGAACCGGAGGGCGCTCCGTTGCTCACGATGGAGCGGGTCACCTTCGACGACACCGGGCGGGCCGTCGAGTACGGTTCCCACCTCTATCGAGCGGCTCGCTATTCCTTCGAGTTCCAGCTGATGGTCCGTCCGTAGCCCGGGCGCGCCACCGGCGCGGTCGCCATGACGACCGCGCCGATCGGGCGGGGAGCGGGCGGTCGGAGCCCCCCTGATGAGTGCCACGACCTGCATGACCGATACTGCAATGCACGCAGAAGGACACAAAGGAGGGCACGGCCTCGTGACCAGGCTCAGGACAGGAGGGGTGCGCGCCGCGATCGGCGCAGTGCTCGCGCTCGCGCTCATCACGGCGCTCGCCGGGTGCAGCAGCACCGGCGGGAAGCGGGCGGAGGACGCCCGCAAGGCCGCCGCCGCACAGGGCAGGGCGGCCGTCGACACCCCCCGGTGGACCTTCGCCATGGTCACCCACTCGGGCGACGGCGACACCTTCTGGGACATCGTCCAGAACGGCGCCGAGCAGGCCGCGGTCAAGGACAACATCAACTTCCTCTACGCCCACAGTGACGAGGCGCAACAGCAGGCGCAGCTGATCGACTCGTACGTCGCCAAGGGCGTCGACGGGCTCATCGTGACCCTCGCGAAGCCCGACGCCATGAAGGCCGCCGTCGAGAAGGCGGTCGAGGCCGGCATCCCGGTGATCACCGTGAACTCCGGCGCCGAACAGTCCCGGGCCTACGGCGCGCTCACCCACATCGGCCAGGACGAGGCCGTCGCCGGCGAGGCGGTCGGCGAGGAGCTCGACCGGCGCGGAAAGAAGAAGGCCCTGTGCGTCCTGCACGAGCAGGGCAACGTCGGCCACGAGCAGCGCTGCGCCGGAACGAGGAAGACCTTCGACGGCGAACTGGTCAACCTGTACGTCGACGGCACCAACATGCCCGACGTCAAGGCATCGATCGAAGCCAAGCTCCAGTCCGACGAGGACATCGACGCCGTCGTCACCCTCGGCGCGCCCTTCGCCGACACCGCCGTCCAAGCCGCGAAGAGCGCGGGAAGCCGGGCCGAGGTCGACACCTTCGACCTCAACGCCAAGGTCGCGACCGGCCTGGAGGACGGCAGCCTGGGCTTCGCCGTCGACCAGCAGCCCTACCTCCAGGGCTACGAAGCCGTCGACCTGCTCTGGCTGTACCGCTACAACGCCGATGTCCTCGGCGGCGGCAAGCCGGTCCTGACCGGTCCGCAGATCATCACCAAGGACCAGGCCGGCGCGCTGAAGCAGTACGCGGATCGGGGCACCCGATGAGTTCCACCACCCCGACGTCGGACGACCTCGACCACGTGGACGAACGACTGCTCCGCACCACCCCGCTGAAGAAGCTCCTCGCCCGCCCCGAACTGGGGTCCGTCGTCGGCGCGCTCGCGGTCTTCGTCTTCTTCGCGGTGGTCGCCGACGGCTTCCTGAACCCGTCCAGCCTCGGTACCGTCCTCTACGCGGCCTCCACCCTCGGCATCATGGCCGTGCCCGTCGCCCTGCTGATGATCGGCGGCGAGTTCGACCTCTCCGCCGGCGTCCTGGTCACCAGTTCGGCGCTGGTCTCGTCGATGTTCAGCTATCAGATGACGGCCAACGTCTGGGTCGGCGTCGGCGTCTCGCTGCTCGTCACCCTCGCGATCGGCGCCTTCAACGGCGTCATGCTGACGCGCACCAAGCTGCCCAGCTTCATCATCACGCTCGCCACCTTCCTGATGCTGACCGGTCTGAACCTCGGCGTCACCAAACTGATCACCGGCACCGTCTCCACCAAGAGCATCGCCGACATGGAGGGCTTCCCCTCCGCCCACAAGGTCTTCGCCTCGGAGTGGACGATCGGCGGCGTCGAGTGGAAGGTCACCGTCCTGTGGTGGGTCGTCCTCGTCGCGCTCGCCACCTGGATCCTGCTCCGCACCCGGTTCGGCAACTGGATCTTCGCCGTCGGCGGCGGCGCGGAGGCGGCCCGCGCGGTCGGCGTCCCCGTCCGACGCACGAAGATCGGCCTCTACACGGGCGTGGCCTTCTGCGCCTGGATCTCAGGCCAGCACCTGCTCTTCTCCTTCGACGTCGTCCAGTCCGGCGAAGGCGTCGGCAACGAGCTGATCTACATCATCGCGGCCGTCATCGGCGGCTGTCTGATCACCGGCGGATACGGGTCTGCCGTCGGCTCCGCGGTCGGCGCCCTCATCTTCGGAATGACCAGCAAGGGCATCGTGTACGCCGAGTGGAACCCGGACTGGTTCAAGTTCTTCCTGGGCGCGATGCTGCTGCTCGCCACCCTGCTGAACGCCTGGATCCGCAAGCGCGTGGAGGCCACCAAATGACGACCGGAGCCGCCCCCCTCATCGAGCTGACCGGCGTCAGCAAGCACTACGGCAACATCCGCGCCCTCGAAGGGGTCTCCCTGGAAGTCCGCGCGGGAGAGATCTCCTGCGTCCTCGGTGACAACGGCGCCGGCAAGTCCACCCTCATCAAGATCGTCGCGGGCCTCCACCAGCACGATGCCGGCACCTTCCGGATCGAGGGCGAGGAGGTCGCCCTCGCCCGTCCGCGCGACGCCCTCGACCGCGGCATCGCCACCGTCTACCAGGACCTGGCCGTCGTCCCCCTCATGCCGGTCTGGCGGAACTTCTTCCTCGGCTCCGAGCCCACCAAGGGCTCCGGCCCCTTCAAACGGCTCGACGTCGACCTGATGCGGACCACCACCCGCGAGGCCCTGCTCCGCATGGGCATCGACCTCCGCGACGTCGACCAGCCGATCGGCACCCTCTCCGGCGGCGAGCGCCAGTGCGTGGCCATCGCCCGCGCCGTCCACTTCGGCGCCAAGGTCCTCGTCCTCGACGAGCCGACCGCCGCGCTCGGCGTCAAACAGTCCGGTGTCGTCCTCAAGTACGTCGCCGCCGCCCGTGACCAGGGCCTCGGCGTGGTCCTCATCACCCACAACCCGCACCACGCCTATCTCGTCGGCGACCGGTTCGTCCTCCTCAAGCGGGGCGTCATGGCGGCGAGCCACACCAGGGACTCCGTCTCCCTGGACGAGTTGACCCGGCAGATGGCCGGTGGCAGCGAGCTGGAGGACCTGCGCCACGAGCTGGAGCGCCCCTCCGCGACGTGACGGCCGCTTGACGTCCCGCCTGGCAGAATCGGAGCCGATGAGTACCTACCGTGACCTCGCGCACCGGGGCTCCGCCCGCGGCACCGTGCTGCGTACCGTCGGCACCCGGGAACGGCGCTCCCACCTGACGGCGCCGCGGGTGCCGACCGTCGGCATCGACATCGGCGGCACGAAGGTGATGGCCGGGGTCGTCGATGCCGACGGGAACATCCTGGAGAAGGTCCGCACGGAGACCCCCGACAAGTCGAAGAGTCCCAAGGTCGTCGAGGACACCATCGTCGAACTCGTCCTGGACCTCTCCGACCGGCACGACGTGCACGCCGTCGGCATCGGCGCGGCCGGCTGGGTGGACGCCGACCGGGCCCGGGTGCTCTTCGCACCGCACCTCGCCTGGCGCAACGAACCCCTCCGGGACGCGCTCCAGGGGCGACTCGCCGTTCCCGTCATGGTCGACAACGACGCCAACACCGCGGCCTGGGCCGAGTGGCGCTTCGGCGCCGGACGAGGCGAGGACCACCTCGTCATGATCACCCTCGGCACCGGCATCGGGGGCGCCATCCTGGAGGACGGCCGGGTCAAGCGGGGCAAGTACGGAGTCGCCGGCGAGTTCGGCCACATGCAGGTCGTCCCCGGCGGACACCGGTGCCCCTGTGGCAACCGGGGGTGCTGGGAGCAGTACAGCTCCGGCAACGCACTGGTCCGGGAGGCCCGCGAACTGGCCGCCGCCGACTCCCCGGTCGCGTACGAGATCATCGAGCGGGTGAAGGGGAACGTCCCCGACATCACCGGCCCCCTCATCACCGAACTCGCCCGCGAGGGCGACGCCATGTGCATCGAACTGCTCCAGGACATCGGCCAGTGGCTCGGCGTCGGCATCGCCAACCTCGCCGCCGCCCTCGACCCCTCCTGCTTCGTCATCGGCGGAGGCGTCTCCGCCGCCGACGACCTCCTCATCGGCCCCGCCAGGGAGGCCTTCCGCCGCCACCTCACCGGCCGCGGCTACCGCCCCGAGGCCCGCATCACCCGCGCCCAGCTCGGCCCCGAGGCCGGCATGGTCGGCGCCGCCGACCTCGCCCGCCTCGTCGCCCGCCGCTTCCGCCGCGCCAACCGGCGCCGGGTCGAGCGGTACGAACGGTACGAGCGCTACGCCCAAGCCCTGCGCAACGGGACCTCCGGCCGGGCCGTCCGTCCCCCCGAGGAACCGCCTTCATGAGCCTGACCCACCGCCCCGCCCCGTCCCGCACCCCGCAGGACAAGCTGCCCGAGGACCGTCGGCACATGATCCGCCGCCGTTGGCTGACGGCCGTGATCATCGTGCTCCTCGTCGGCATCCCGGCCGGCTACCTGGTCATCTCGGCGGGCCAGAGCCGCGACAGCGGTCGCGACAAGGAGCGCGAGTCCTCGGCGGCCGGCCTCCAGGACAACTGGCCCTCCCTGATGAAGCGCCGGGTCTTCGAGGTCCCCGTTCCCTCCGGGGCCTGGGGCGTCGCCTACTACGAGACCAGCAACTGGAAGACGAGCCGGCTGTACGTGCAGTTCACGACGACGGCCGGAGGACTCGACACCTTCCTCGCGGACTCCGGCACCTCCCGCGCCGCACTCGCCTCCGGCAGCGTCACCGTCGGCGCCCGGGACGCCGGCATCGTCGGCTGGACCTTCGCCGACGGCACGACCTGGGCGGGCACCACCGTCACCCGCGAGGAACCCCGCCCGGCCACCGACCTCACCGTCGACCTCACCGATCCCGCCTTCCCCCGCGTCTACGCGGTCTCGACCACCAGCCCCTGAGCCGCGGGACCCGGCCGGGGCCGCGCCCCTCCCGGACGACCCGCCCGGCTCGCGCGGGCGCGCCGATTCGCGTCCAATGGCGGGACGGACCGGGTGGGGTCGGGAGGCGGAATGTCGTGGGCGAGCCGGGCGCGGAGCATCCGGACCGGAGCCGAGGACCGCTTCCCGGTCCTCGCGGAACTGACCGGCAGGCTCATGAGCGGGAACCTCCTGGACGCCGGGACGCGCCTCGCGGCCCAGGCCTTCCTGGCCGCCGTGCCGCTCCTCTTCGCCGTGGCGGCCTTCGCCCCGCTCGCCGTGCGCGACCAGATGCGCGACTCCCTCCGCGCCATGTTCGGACTCACCGGCCTCTCCGACCGGGAACTGCAGCAGGTCCTGGACCAGAACGCTTCCGAAGGACTGCGGGAGACCACCGGGACCGTCGGCGCGGTCGTGGCCCTGGTGTCGGCCACCAGCTTCAGCCGTGCGATGGCCCGCGTGTGCGAGCGGGCCTGGGGCCTGCCCAGGGCCGGCACCAGGGTCGCGGCCTGGCGCTGGGCGGTGTGGCTGCTCGCCCTGGTCGTCGTGGTCCTCTTCCAGGCACCCCTCCGCGACGGGTTCGGCATCGGCGGCTGGCTCGGACTGCCGGCGTACTTCCTCGTCAGCACGGGGGTCTGGCTGTGGACCCAGCACCTGTTTCTCGCCAGCCGCGTCCCCTGGTTGCCGCTCCTGCCCGGCGCGCTCCTGGCCGGCGCGGCCACGACCGTCCTCGGCCTCACCGCACGGCTCTACATGCCGGGCGCGCTCAACCGGGCCCTGAACGAGTACGGCTCACTGGGCCTGGTCCTGACCCTGCTGTCCTGGCTGATCGTCCTCTGCGCCGCGCTGACCTTCGCGATCACCATCGGCGCCGTACTGGCCCGGGAACCCCCGCTCAACCGGTATCTCGCACCCCCGTCCCCCGCGGAGAACCCGAATGTGGAAGCGTGGGGCGGGTGAGTGAGATGAAAGCCGAAACCCTGCAGCACCGCGTCGACGGCCCGGAGGACGCCCCGGTCCTCGTCCTGGGACCGTCCTTGGGCACGACCTTCCACATGTGGGACCGACAGATACCGGAACTCACCCGGGACTGGCGGGTCGTCCGGTTCGACCTGCCGGGGCACGGCGGTGCACCCGCGATGCCCTTCACCTCCGTCGCCGAGCTCGGTGACCGGCTCCTCGCCACCCTCGATGTGCTCGGGGTCCAGCGCTTCGCATACGCGGGCTGCTCCCTCGGCGGGGCCGTCGGCCTCGATCTGGCCCTCCGGGCACCCCATCGGGTCGGTTCCCTGGCCCTGGTCGCCACCTCGCCCCGGTTCGGCACCGCCGACGAGTTCCGCCAGCGGGGCGTGATGGTCCGCACCCACGGCATGGAGCCGATGGCCCGCACCGCTCCCGAGCGGTGGTTCACCCCCCTCTTCGCCGGAGCCCAGCCCGCCATCGTCGACTGGGCCGTGCAGATGGTCCGGACGACCGACCCCACCTGCTACGTCGCCGCCTGTGAGGCCCTCGCCGTCTTCGACGTCCGCGAGGCCCTCGGCAACATCGGAGTTCCCGCGCTCGTCGTCGTCGGTTCCGAGGACCGGGTCACCGGCCCCGCCGAGGCCCGCACCCTGGTCGCCGGCATCCCCGACGCCCGACTCGCCGTCGTTCCCGGCGCCTCGCACCTCACCCCCGTCGAGCAGCCCGCCGCCGTCACCGACCTGCTCGGCGGGCACTTCAGCGGCGCCCCCAAGGAAACCAGCGGCTCCCTCACCGTGCCGCCGCAGCCCGTGCCGCCGCAGCCCGTGTCCCCCGCACCCGTAGCCGAACCGGCCCCGGCCGCCCCCGCCGCCGAACCCTTCGAGGCCGGCCGCCCCGACCCGTACCAGAAGGGGCTCGGGCTGCGCCGCGAGGTCCTCGGCGACACCCATGTGGACCGGGTCCTCGCCGCCGACCCCGACGGGGCCTTCCAGGAGCTCGTCACCCGCTACGCCTGGGGCGAGGTCTGGAGCCGGGAGGGTCTCGACCGGCGCACCCGCAGCGTCGTGACGCTCACCGCCCTCATCGCCGGAGGTCACCGGGAGGCACTCGCCGACCACACCCGTGCCGCGCTCCGCAACGGGCTGTCGCCCGCGGAACTCCGCGAGGTCGTCCTCCACACGGGCGTGTACTGCGGCCTCCCCGCCGCGGAGACGGCACTGGGAGTGGTCACCCGGGTCATCGCGGAAGAGACGACACCGCCGGCGTAGCCTGGCCCCGTGAAGCTGACCAAGAAGTCCCACGCCTGCGTGCGGCTGGAGAAGGACGGCCGCACGCTCGTCCTCGACCCCGGCATGTTCACCGAGGAGGACGCCGTCCTCGGCGCCGACGCGCTCCTCGTCACCCATGAGCATCCCGACCACTTCGACGAGGGGCGGCTGCGCAGCGCGCTGGAGGCCGATCCGGCGGTCGAGCTCTGGACCCTGCGCAGTGTTGCCGACCGGCTCTCGGCCGTCTTCCCGGGGCGGGTGCACACCGTCGGGCACGGCGACGCCTTCACCGCGGCCGGATTCGAGGTCCAGGTCCACGGCGAGCTGCACGCGGTGATCCACCCGGACATCCCGCGCATCACCAACGTGGGCTACCTCGTCGACGGCGCCGTCTTCCACCCCGGCGACGCGCTCACCGTGCCCGATCACCCCGTCGACACGCTGTTGCTCCCCGTCATGGCACCGTGGAACAAGATCTCCGAGGTCATCGACTACGTGCGCGAGGTCGCACCGCGGCGGGCGTACGACATTCACGACGCGCTGCTCACCGACCTCGCCCGGCCCATCTACGACCGCCAGATCGGTGAGCTCGGCGGCACCGCCCACGCCCGGCTGGCCCCGGGCGCGTCCACCCTGCTCTGAGAGCCGCTCCCCGGCGGAGGACGCAGGACGGAGCCGCGGGGCGGGGCCGGAGCACCGGCCCCGCCCTCCGCCCGCGAGCGCCGCACAGGTCGACCGTCACACCCCGCCAGTAGGCTTGCGGGCATGCGCATCGCCACCTGGAACGTCAATTCGATCACGGCCCGGTTGCCCCGGCTCCTGGCCTGGCTGGAGAGCAGCGGCACGGACGTGCTGTGCATCCAGGAAACCAAGTGCTCCGCCGAGCAGTTCCCCACCGAAGAGCTGCGCGCCCTGGGTTACGAGTCGGTGGTCAACGCCACCGGCCGGTGGAACGGCGTGGCCCTCCTCTCCCGCGTCGGCTTCGCCGACGTGGTCGTCGGCCTCCCCGGCGGCCCGCAGTACGACGGGGCGGAGGAGCCCCGGGCGATCTCCGCGACCTGTGGCCCGGTCCGCGTCTGGTCGGTGTACGTACCGAACGGCCGCGAGGTGACCCACGAGCACTACGCGTACAAGCTCCGGTGGCTGGAGGCCCTCAAGCACGCCGTTGCGGACGACGCGGCGGCGGATCGGCCGTTCGCGGTCCTCGGTGACTACAACATCGCCCCGACCGACGAGGACGTCTGGGACGTCTCCGTGTTCGAGGGCGCCACGCACGTGACGGAGCCGGAGCGCGCCGCCCTGGCGGCTCTGCGCGGGACCGGTCTGGCCGACGTGGTTCCGCGCCCCCTGAAGTACGACCACCCCTTCACGTACTGGGACTACCGCCAGCTCTGCTTCCCGAAGAACAAGGGCATCCGCATCGACCTGGTCTACGGCAACAAGCCCTTCGTCGAAGCGGTCACCGACGGCTACGTCGACCGCGAGGAGCGCAAGGGCAAGGGGGCCTCGGACCACGCCCCGGTGGTGGTGGACCTCGACGTCTGACGTCGGGGGCGGGGTGATCACCGCGTGCCGTCTGGTCGGCCGGGAGGCGACGGTGCGACGCTGGTCGGATGAACATTCCCTTTCTGGGCGGCTGGCTCAAGCGGCACGAGCCGGAATCCACCGACGGGCACTTGGCGGCAGCCTTCGACCGAGACCCGGCGGGCGTGGCCGAACTGCTCTCCGAGTGCACACTGCTGCGGACCCGCGCGGGGGAGGCCGGGGTGGACCTGGACGACGCCCCGACCTCCCTCCAGGAACTCGACCAGCTGCCGCCCCGGTGGCGGAACGAGCCGGAGGAGCTGCCCTGGTTCGGGAACGACGCCGGGCTGTACCTCGGCACCGTGATCGTCCGGAACGTGCCGGGCGCCCGGTGGCAGGTGCGGCCCGGTGGCGGCCCCGTGGTGCGGCTCGCCTCCGGTCGGGAGATCCACGTGGTCGAAGCCGGACTCGACTGGGCGATGACGGGCGTGCCACAGCTCGCCCAGGTGTACGCGGAGGCCTCCGAGTGCTGACCGCGAACCCGCTCCACGCCGTGCTCGTGCAGTAAATACTGTTTATCCGGGTCTTATGCGTGTCGAGCGCGAAGTCCCTTTCTCCCGTGGGAAGTTTGCGCTGTCGCGACACCACCGAGAAAGGGGGCGGGGCAGCGCATGTCCGTCGTCGATCCGCTGCTCGAACTCCGCGGCGCCAACGGGCGCCACGGCCCGCCGCACCTCCTCCGGCCTTGTGCCCCCGGTGTCAGGAGCGGGGAGGCGGTTGTCCCCGTCGGCCTCGATCCGGGCCGAGCGGACCACCGCACCCCCACGCCGGCCGCCCTCCCCCGGCGAGGGGGCACCCGGCGCCGTCGAATTCGGTGCCCGTGCCTCCGTCCCGGCCCTTCTTCCGGTCCACCACCGGGGTGGTCCGCGGGAAACGTCACGGTCCGGAGGCCGGGGCCGTAGGAGTCGCGCCGGCCGACCGCGGACGCTGCTGCCGGGACGGCAGCGAGGGGTGCCGTGCCCCGGGACGCACCCGCCCGGCAGCAGCCGGTGATCACTTCGCCCGCAGCGGGACCGACATGTACGACGGGTCGACCGCGGGGGAGGAGAAGGTCAGCTGCGCGCCGGTCGGGTTGTGTTCGATGTAGAGGGGATCGACGGTGTCGATGACCAGGGCGAGCCGGTGCCCGGCGGGGACGTCGTAGGCGGTGGAGAAGAGCTCCAGGTCGACGCCGAACGGCTGGCCCGGGGCCCGGTCGTGGAAGGTGTACGGGGCGTTGCTGACGAGTTTCCCGAGGCCGAGCGGACCCACGTCGTAGAGGTAGGCGACGAAGGTGCCACTTCCCTTGGTGGAGCTGACCGTGGTGTGCAGCTTCACCGTGCCGCGCACCCGCTGTGGGGCGTCGTACCGCTCCGACTGCCAGACGCCGGCGAAGGCGCGGGGGAGGAGCGGTACGGACGTGACGGGCGGGGTGTGGAAGAACTGGTCCAGCAGGTTGGAGAGCAGGACGACGCCGCCGTTGGCGCCGGAGTCGATGTTGGCCCAGATCCGCTGTGTGCCGCCGAGCGCGATCTTCCTGCGGTTGGCCTCGACGGACTTCCAGTCCGGGTAGCCCTCGTAGGCGGCGTCGGAGCGGGGCTTGATCCGGACGGGCTGCTCCCGGTCGACGCCGTTGTCGACGCCCTTGAGGTGGTGGTCGAACCAGCGGCGGGCGCTGGTCCAGGTGTCATTGGGGAGGCCGAGGAGACCGCTGGCCTCCGCGGTGGCGTGGTCGCCCGGTCGGAACTCCAGCCGCTTGGGGCCGGTGAGCTTCTCGTAGAAGTTCGCGTACTGGTTGGGCGGGAAGATGGTGTCGCCCCAGGCGTTGCCGAGCATGATCGCGGTGCCGTTGGCGTTGAGGCGGTCGAGTTGCTCGGAGGCGGAGCGCTTGCGGCCCCAGGCGATCATGTCCTCCTCCTTGGCCAGGTTGGAGGAGAGGAAGTCGCTGAGGATCTCCTTGAGTTCGGGGCCGGGGCGGCCGGTGAGGTAGCCCGCGCCGCCGAGCAGCGCGGCTGCCTGGAGGTGCTGGGTACGACCGCTGTAGATCGACTCGATGAGGTCTGCCCAGCCGCTGAGCGCCGTGACGGCCTTGATCCGGGGGTCGTTGGCGGCGGCGAGCAGACTGATCCCCGCACCGTACGAGACCCCCGCCATCCCCACGTGCGCAGGGTCGGACGGGGTGTGGGTGAGGGCCCAGTCGATCACCTTGGAGGCGTCGGCGACGTCCCTCGGCCCGGCCGTCTCTATCTCGCCGCCGGACTGCCAGAAGCCGCGTGAGTTGTAACTCACCACGATGTAGCCGGAGTCGGCGAGCTTCTGCGCCTGGGCGAGGTATTCGACCTGGGGCACGGCCCAGCTGGTGGGCAACACGATCAGGGGGTGGCGAACCGTGCCGTCGGCTCCGGCGGGGGTGACGACGTTCGCCTTGAGGACGGTTCCGCCGTCACCGGTGATGTCGACGAAGCGGATGCTGTTCGCGGCGGTTCCGGTCGCGGCGGCCTGGGAGGCGGGTGCGAGTCCGAATGCCGCTCCGGCCGCGAGGGCGGTGGAGACGGCGAGGACCAGGGGTGTGCGCACGGGTCACTCCTCACTGGAGGGCACTGTGGGGGCAGTGAATGGGGGGCAGTGAAAGTGACCCGACGGTAACCGCGCTGACTTACCCGTGGTAACTGCTCGGCGAGTTACGTGCGGGTAACGATTGCCGGCGAGGGGCGTCGTCGAGGAGGTCGCTCAGGGGTCGCGAACTGCGCGACCGGCCCTACGGAAAACGCCGCCGCACTGTCATCATGGGGACCTCTTCACCCCTGGAGCACCCCGGACGGAGGCACGGTGGGGCATACGAGCGAGGGGCCCGACGTCTTCGATCCGCGCATCTACGCGGAAGGCATCCCGCACGAGCGCTTCCGCGCACTGCGCGATCACGCCCCCGTCGCCTGGCAGGAGGAACCGGAGGTGCTGGGCTGGCCCGCCGGACCCGGCTTCTGGGCCGTCACGCGACACGCCGACGTCATCACCGTGCTGAAGGACCCGGTGACGTACTCCTCGCACCTCGGCGCCACCCAGATCCGCGACCCCGACCCCGCTGACCTGCCCTTCATTCGACGGATGATGCTCAATCAGGACCCCCTTCCCGGCCCCCCGTCCGGTTCGGGCGGGGGAGGTCCCCAGGGGCACGGGCGACTGAGGAGGCTCGTCAGCCGGGCCTTCACGCCCGGGCGGATCGAGCGCTTCGCCGTGACCGCCCGCGAGCGGGCCCGCGAACTGCTGCGCACCGCCTTCGCCGGGGGCGGCGAAGTGGACCTCGTCCGGACCGTCACCGACGACTACGCGCTGCTCAACCTCACCGACCTGCTGGGGGTGCCGCCGGGCGACCGGGCGCTGCTGCACGCCTGGACCGAGCGGATCATCGCCTACCAGGATCCCGATGAACCGCCCGTCCGCGACGTCGAAGGGCGGCCGGTGAACCCCCGCTCACCCGGCCAGCTCGCCGAAATGTTCGCCTACGCCCAGGAGCTCGCCGCCCACAAGCGCGTGCACCCCGCCGATGACGTGATGAGCGTGCTTGCTTCTTCCGAACTGGTCGACGCCGAGCTGGAGATGTTCTTCTTCCTGCTGACCGTCGCCGGAAACGACACGGTCCGGGCCGCGGCCCCCGGAGGAGTCCTCGCCCTCGCCGGAAACCCCGGTGAGCAGCGGAGGTTGTGGCGGGGTGAGATCTCCCTCGACGCGGCGGTCGACGAACTGCTGCGGGTGCACCCGCCGGTGCTCTCCTTCCGGCGCACCGCCACCCGCGACACCGAGCTCGCGGGGCGGGCGGTCGGGGCCGGTGACAAGGTCGTCGTCTTCCACGCATCCGTCAACCACGATGAGCGGGTCTTCGTCGACCCCCACCGCCTCGACCTGGGGAGGGCGCCCAACCCGCACGTTTCGTTCGGGGACGGCCCGCACGTCTGCCTCGGCGCACACTTCGCCCGGCTTCAACTCCGCGTCTTCTACGAGGAGATGCGCGCGGCCTGCGGTGGAGTGACCCTGGTGGGACGGCCTCGACGCCTCGTCTCCAACTTCGTCAACGGAATCAAGTCGCTGCCGGTTCGACCGCTGGGGCCGTCCGTGCCGCCCGCGTGACGTCAGCCACCAACTCGACCACATCGGGGCCGTACGCCTGGGAGTTGACCACCTTCAGGAGGAGGACGAAGGAGCCCGAGCGGTGCCGTCGTGCCAGTGACGCGTGGTGGCGGCTCAGATAGCGGGTGGCGGCCTGGTTGGTGATGGCCCGCTGCCCGCAGAAGAGGAAGACCGGTCGGCTGCCCTCGCCCGCGGTCAGCCGGGCCAGGATCACGTACTCCTCGATCCCGGCGTCCATGCGGTAGCGCTCCGAGCCGATCAGGAACGAACCCTGGTCGGGTCCGCGTTCCACGTCCACGTTCACCGTGAGCCCCGGAAGGAGGGTCGCCAGGTGTGCGGCCATGCGGCGGTTGGAGCCGGGCCCGCCCACGCAGAACTCCGTGCGGTCGCCGAACCCCTGATGGGCCTGGTCGTGCTGCACGATGCGCGCGTGTGCCCCGCAGTCCTTGATCAGCGAGCTGAGTTCGAGCAGTGCGAAGACGTCGTAGCGGTGCACGGCACCGTTCCCGCCGGCCTCCTTGTTCACCACGAGCAGGCACTCGGAGCTCTTGGGCAGCCCGAAGAAGGCCTGTGTGCGGCGGAGCTTGCGCCGCCACTGGTGGGTGCGGGCGAGCCAGCCGATGGAGGCGCTGACCCCGGTCGCCAGCACGCCGAGCACGATGTTCCGGACGTCATCGTTCATGGGGGCGCATGGTAGCGGTGATCCGAGCCTCAGTTCGAGGCGGTCCTGACGGGAAGTGGTGGGAGAAGTTACCCTGCGCGGACGGTCGTTGACTGGAGGTAGGAATGCGTCGCTCTGCCGCAGGCAAGGTCTCCCTGCTCGCCGTCGCGGTGACGGTGCTCTCGCTGGGGGCCGCCGCGCCACCGACGGCTCCACCCGCGGCCCACCCGCCCGCCAAGGAACCGGTCGCGGTCGGATACGGCGGTGCCGTCGCCAGCGTCGACGCCGATGCTTCGGCCGCCGGCATCGAGGTGCTCCGCAAGGGGGGCAACGCGGTCGACGCCGCCGTCGCCGTGGCAGCGGCCCTCGGCGTCACGGAGCCCTATTCGGCGGGCATCGGGGGCGGTGGCTTCTTCGTGTACTACGACGCGAAGAGCCGTACCGTGCGGACGATCGACGGGCGCGAGACGGCGCCCCGCTCCGCCGGTCCCGACCTCTTCACGGAGGGCGGGACGCCGATCCCCTTCGCTGAGGGGCAGACCAGCGGCCTCGGTGTCGGCACCCCCGGCACCGCCGCGACCTGGAAGACCGCCCTCGACGCCTGGGGCAGCAAACGGCTCGCCACCCTGTTGAAACCCGCCGAGCGCCTCGCCCGCGAGGGCTTCGTCGTCGACGAGACCTTCCGCGCGCAGACCGCTGCCAACGAAGCCCGCTTCCGCGACTTCCCGGCCACCTCGGAACTCTTCCTGCCCGGCGGGCGACTGCCCGTGGTCGGCAGCACCTTCAAGAACCCCGACCTGGCCCGTACGTACGGGGTGCTCGGCCGCGAAGGCGTCGGCGCGCTCTACCGGGGGCCGCTCGCCAGGGACGTCGTGAACACGGTCCGCACCCCCCCGGTCCGTCCGGACGCCACCCGGAAGGTCCGCCCCGGAGACCTGACGGAGCGTGATCTCGCCGCGTACCGCACGGTGTTCCGCGCGCCGACCAGGGTCGCGTACCGGGGGCTCGACGTCTACGGCATGGCGCCGTCCTCCTCCGGCGGCACGAGCGTCGGCGAGGCGCTCAACATCCTGGAGGGCACCGACCTCGCCGGTGCCTCCCCGGCCGACTACCTGCACCGGTTCATCGAAGCCAGCCGCATCGCCTTCGCCGACCGGGGGCGCTGGATCGGCGACCCGGCCTTCGAGTCCGTTCCCACCCGGGGCCTGCTGTCCCAGCGGTACGCCGACTCCCGAGCCTGTCTGATCCGTGACGACGCCGTCCTCACCAGCCCCCTGGCGCCCGGCGACCCCGCGGACCCGGAGCCCTGTGCAGCCGGAGGGACGGCCGCCCCGACCACGTACGAGGGCGAGAACACCACCCATCTGACGGTGGCGGACAAGTGGGGGAACGTCGTCGCCTACACCCTCACCATCGAGTCCACCGGCGGCAGCGGCATCACCGTGCCCGGCCGGGGCTTCCTGCTCAACAACGAGCTGACCGACTTCTCCTTCGCCCCGGCCAACCCGGCCGTCCACGACCCGAACCTGCCCGGCCCCGGGAAGCGACCGCGTTCTTCGATCTCCCCGACGATCGTCCTTGACCGGCACCACCGGCCCGTCCTCGCGCTCGGCTCCCCGGGCGGCGCGACCATCATCACCACGGTCCTCCAGACCCTCACCGGGGTCGTCGACCGGGGCCTCCCGCTCGTCGAGGCGATCGCGACGCCACGCGCCAGCCAGCGCAACCAGACCACCACCGAACTCGAACCCGCCCTGTGGAACAGCCCGGTGAGGGAAGAGCTCGAAGCCATCGGGCACGGCTTCCGGCAGAATCCCGAGATCGGCGCGGCGACCGGCGTCCAGCGCCTCCCGGACGGCCGTTGGGTGGCCGCCGCGGAGACGGTCCGCCGGGGCGGCGGCTCGGCGATGGTGGTGCGGCCCGCGCCCTGACCCGCTACGGCACGGTGAGGACGCGCGGGCCCTCGTCCGTGATCGCCACCGTGTGCTCGACGTGGGCCGCGCGCGAGCCGTCGGACGTGCGGACCGTCCAGCCGTCCCGTGCGGTGTAGTGCTCGTCCGTCCCGCCGCCGATGAGCATCGGCTCGATCGCCAGCACCATCCCGTGACGCAGCTTCATGCCCCGGCCCGGGCGTCCCTCGTTGGGGACGCCCGGGTCCTCGTGCATGGTGCGGCCGATGCCGTGGCCGCCGAAGCCGTCCGGGATGC
This sequence comes from Streptomyces sp. NPDC058877, assembly GCF_042742855.1. Classification (NCBI taxonomy): domain Bacteria; kingdom Bacillati; phylum Actinomycetota; class Actinomycetes; order Kitasatosporales; family Streptomycetaceae; genus Streptomyces; species Streptomyces sp. NPDC058877. Next base: position 27,460 of record NZ_JBHYMF010000028.1, read on the forward strand.
CGTATCCGGCGGCCCGGCAGACCCGGCCGACGGCGTGGGCGACGTCGCCGATCCGGTTGCCCACGACGGCGGCCCCGATGCCCGCCGCCAGGGCGTCCTGCGCCGTGCTGATCAGCCGCTCGTCCTCCGGCCGGCCCCGGCCCACCACGAAGCTCACCGCCGAGTCGCCCGCCCAGCCGTCCAGCGTCGCCCCGCAGTCCACGGACACCAGATCGCCCGCGGCCAACCGGCTTCCGTTCGGGATGCCGTGCACCACGGCGTCGTTGACGGACACGCACACGACCGCGGGGAACGGCACGGGCGCCCAGTCCGGGTGGTAGTCCAGGAAGGGCGAGCCCGCACCCGCCTCGGCGAGCACGCCGCGGGCGACCGCGTCCAGTTCGTCGAGCCGCACCCCGGGGGCGGCCTTCGCCCGTACGGCCGCGAGGGCGCGGGCCACCACCCGCCCCGCCTCGCGCATGGCCACCAGGGATTCATTCGTCTTGATCTTCACCATGGCCAATTATTATACCGGTATTAGTATGGGGTCATGGTGCGCACACCCCTGACCCCCGAAGAACGCGAGCGCGGCGAGCGCCTGGGACTGCTCCTGCGCGAGGCGCGCGGAGAGCGGACCATGGTGGAGATCGCCACGGCCGCAGGACTCTCCGCCGAGACCCTCCGCAAGATCGAGACGGGGCGGGCGCCGACCCCGGCCTTCTTCACGGTCGCTGCCCTGGCGGGGGTCCTCGGCCTGTCCATGGACGAGCTCGTGGTGCACTGCGCTCCGGCTCCCGTCTGAGTCGCCGAACCGGGGGCGCTCCCGCCCCTGCGGCGTCCACCGTCCGGGAGCCGTCGAGCCCCGTGGGGTCCCTGGCGGTGGATCCGGGTGGGGGCGAGGTTCCCCGCCCCGGCGCCCGGGGCAGGGCCTAGGCTGCCGGCATGATGCCCGAAGAGCTGCGGCGCGGCCGCTACATCAGCCTGACCACCTTCCGGAAGGACGGCACGGGAGTTGCGACACCCGTCTGGTACGAGGTGGAGGGCTCCGAGCTGTATGTCTGGACCCGTAGTGATTCCTGGAAGGTCAAGCGCCTGCGGAACGACCCCCGCGTCGAGTTCGCCCTCTGCGACCTGCGCGGCAACGTGGCCGAAGGTGCGGAGCGGGTCAAGGGCACGGGGCGGCTGGTGGAGGACGAGGAACTGCGTCGGATCCGACGCCTGCTGGCGCGCAAGTACACCTGGCAGTTCTGGCTCACCGATGTGCCGGGCATGATCCTTCGGCTCGGCAAGCGTCCGCACGCCGGGATCGTCGTCACTTTCTGACCCGTCACACCCAGTCGAAAACGGTCCGTAGTCGTCCCGTAACACGAATGCGGTCCAATGCCCGCGGCCGGAAGGTTCCAGTCGACGGCGGGGCAGGTGCGTATCGCATGACGGTGTATCAACTCCCGGTGGAAGTTGCTGCGTTCACGAGTTGGCTGACGGATCTGGTGGGCCGTGCCCGGCCAGACGCCGGCTGGTACGGAGTCTTCGCCGCGCGCGACCCCGAGGGCCTGCGCGCCTGCCTCGACGGGGCGGAGATCCTGCCCTGGGACGTCGTGGAATCGCTCCTCCAGGACGTGGGGGAAGTTGCCGGGGGGTCCTTCGCCGCTCGCGGCCGGGCCCTGTACGCGGAGGCCGCCGGAGCCCATGACCGGCGTCCCGGAGGGGTGGAGGCGCTCGCCGAGCGCCGACACCTGATGGAGGGCGAACGGCGGTACGCCGAGTCCCGCAGCCGCGAGCTCGGCGAACGGCTGCGCGCCGCCCCCGACCCGGACGAGGCGGCCCGGCTGGAGCACGACCTCGCCTGGGCCCTCGACGACCAGACCAGGGCGACCGCCCGCGTCACCGAACTGACGGCCCGACTCGCCCGACTCGACGGGGCGGTGGCGCGCCCGGCCGCCGGCTCCTCGGCCTCCGAGTCCTCCGCTGCCGCCCGCCCGGCGGCGGAAGTCCCGCCCGGAGCGCGGCCCGGCAAGCTCAAGCGGCGCCCCCGGGGAGCCCGGTACGCCTGGCTGGACGAGGAGGCCGAGGAGGTGGCGGAGGCGGTCCCGCTGCCCGCCCTCCCCACGGGGGGAGTGGCGCCCCGGGGGGCCAGGTTCGGGGGCGCCGTGGAATCGGACGGCGCGCCCGGAGTACGCGGTCCGGCCCCCGTACCGGATCCCGTCGAAGCCCGTCGCGCCGCCGCCAACGCGGTCTACGCCCTGCGTCGCCTCCGTTCCCAGGGACGCAGCGGCGAAGCCCATGCCCTCCTCTGCGAGGCCCTCGGCGGACCGCTCGACCGGCTGCCCGCCCTCGCGACGGAACTGCACCGGGCCGGGCTCGGCGCCGATTGGTCCACCTTGCTGTGGGAGGCGGCCTCGCTGCCGCCCGGTCGGCTCGCCGCCGTCGCCGGAGTCCTCGCCGACGCGGGCCGGGCCGCCGACTGCGAGCAGTTGCTCCGACAGGGCGTGGCGCGCCCGGTCGAGGAACTCGCCGGTGCGTGCGCCGCGCTGCACGCGGAGGAGCACCACCGCGAGGCACACGCCCTCCTCGTCGCGTTCGTCCGGGTCCGGGCCCCGGAGGACGCCGCTCGCCTCGCGGGAGCGGACCCGCACGGCCTGGTCCCCCAACTCCTCTCCGCCGCCCGGGTGGTGTCCACCTCTCGGGAACGCGATCTGCTCCACGCACTGAGGGTGGCAGGCCTGGCGGGGGCATGAGCCGGGGCGCGCCCCGCGCCGTGCATGGCGGTTCCCCTGTCGGGCGGCCCCCACCGGTGGGGGCCGCCCGGGAGAGCCGGGGTGGTGGGCCCCGTCCCGGGGGGCGTCGAGACGTGCCGGACCGTCCGGTCGTGGCGGGCGGCCGTCGGGCCTCCGGGGTCACGGGGGCGAGCGGTCGAGGAGCTTTCCGCCTGGTTCCGTACGTGTCGGTACGTGTCCGACGTGGACCAGTCGGGTATGAAACATGATCGACTCGGCCGCTTCACGGCGGCGGTCTTGCTCCGGGGTGTGACGGGGCTTACGTTCTCCTCCTACGCATCGCGTCTACGTGCGTAGAGGCTCTCTGACGCCGTGCCGAAGGAGCAGCTCATGACCGACGTCGTACGCGCCGCGCTCGTCCAGGCGACCTGGACCGGCGACACCGAATCAATGATCGCCAAACACGAGGAGCACGCCCGGGAAGCCGCCCGGCAGGGCGCCAAGGTGATCGGCTTCCAGGAGGTGTTCAACGCCCCCTACTTCTGCCAGGTTCAGGAGCCCGAGCACTACCGCTGGGCCGAACCCGTCCCGGACGGCCCCACCGTCCGCCGGATGAGGGACCTCGCCCGGGAAACCGGCATGGTGATCGTCGTGCCCGTCTTCGAGGTCGAGAGCGAGGGCTTCTACTACAACACCGCCGCCGTGATCGACGCCGACGGCAGCTACCTCGGCAAGTACCGCAAGCACCACATCCCCCAGGTCAAGGGCTTCTGGGAGAAGTACTACTTCCGTCCGGGCAACGCCGGCTGGCCGGTCTTCGACACCGCCGTCGGCCGGATCGGGGTCTACATCTGCTACGACCGGCACTTCCCCGAGGGGTGGCGTCAGTTGGGCCTCAACGGAGCCCAACTGGTCTACAACCCCTCGGCCACGCACCGGGGCCTCTCCTCCCACCTCTGGCAGCTGGAGCAGCCCGCCGCCGCCGTCGCCAACGAGTACTTCGTCGCCGCGATCAACCGGGTCGGCATCGAGGAGTACGGCGACAACGACTTCTACGGAACCAGCTACTTCGTCGATCCGCGCGGGCAGTTCGTCGGCGACGTCGCCTCCGACAAGGAGGAGGAACTCGTCGTCCGGGACCTCGACTTCGGCCTCATCGAGGAGGTCCGCCAACAGTGGGCCTTCTACCGCGACCGCCGCCCCGACGCGTACGAGGGACTGGTGCGGCCGTGACCAGCCTGTACGCCCGGCACAAGGCCGTCATCCCCGACTGGGTCTCCCTCTACTACCGCGACCCCATCGAGATCACCCACGGTGAGGGTCGTCGCGTCTGGGACGCCGAGGGACGCACGTACCTCGACTTCTTCGGCGGCATCCTCACCACCATGACCGCCCACGCCCTGCCCGAAGTCACCAAGGCCGTGGCCGAGCAGGCGGGGCGGATCATCCACTCCTCCACGCTCTACCTCAACCGCCCCATGGTGGAGCTCGCCGAGCGGATCGCAGGACTCTCCGGCATCCCCGATGCCCGGGTCTTCTTCACCACCTCCGGGACCGAGGCCAATGACGCGGCCCTCCTCCTCGCCACCACGTACCGCCGTTCCTCCCAGATCCTGGCGATGCGCAACAGCTACCACGGCCGTTCCTTCTCCACCATCGGCATCACCGGCAACCGCGCCTGGTCACCCACCGGCCTCTCCCCGCTCCACACCCTGTACGTGCACGGTGGCGTCCGCACCCGCGGCCCCTACGCCGCCCACACCGACGCGGGGTTCACCGAGGCCTGCGTCGCCGACCTCGAAGACCTCCTCGGCCACACCCATGAGGTCGCCGCCCTCATCGCCGAACCCGTACAGGGCGTCGGCGGCTTCACCTCCCCGCCCGACGGCCTCTACGCCGCCTTCCGCCGGGTCCTCGACCAGCACGGCATCCTCTGGATCTCCGACGAGGTGCAGACCGGCTGGGGGCGCACCGGCGACCACTTCTGGGGCTGGCAGGCCCACGGCCAGGCCGGACCGCCCGACATCCTCACCTTCGCCAAGGGGATCGGCAACGGCATGTCCATCGGCGGTGTCGTCGCCCGTGCCGAGGTCATGAACTGCCTCGACGCCAACTCCATCTCCACCTTCGGCGGTTCACCGATCACCATGGCCGCGGGCCTGGCCAACCTCTCCTACCTCCTGGAGCACGACCTCCAGGGCAACGCCCGCCGTGTCGGCGGTCTCCTCATCGAGCGGATCCGGGCCGCCGCCGCAGGAGTGCCGGCAGTCCGGGAGGTGCGGGGTCGCGGCCTGATGATCGGCATCGAGCTCACCGAGCCGGGCACCGACCGGGCGAATCCCGACGCGGCTGCCGCCGTCCTGGAGGCGGCCCGGGAGAACGGCCTGCTCATCGGCAAGGGCGGTGGACACAACACCAGCACCCTGCGCATCGCACCGCCGCTCTCGCTCACGGTGGCCGAGGCGGAGGAAGGCGCCGCGATGCTCGAACAGGCCCTCGCGACCCTCTAGCCCCGGGCCGGTCCGCGGCCTCGCCCCCTTGGCGTCCCTCCGCCAAGGCGCCTCCAAGCGTCGCGGTCCCGTGCCGGACAGGTCGTAGGAACCCGCAGCCCCTCTCGAAAAGGGAGAGTCCCGTGAGCACCCGTACCCTCGTCCGCGGCGGCCTCGTCGTCACCGCCGCCGACGAACTCCATGCCGACGTCCTGATCGAAGACGGCCGCGTCGTCGCCCTCGCGACCCACGGATCGGACACGGCGGCCGGCTGGACCGCCGACCGGACCATCGACGCCACCGACCGCTATGTGCTCCCCGGCGGCGTCGACGCCCACACGCACATGGAGTTGCCCTTCGGCGGCACCTTCGCCTCCGACACCTTCGAGACGGGTACCCGTGCCGCAGCCTGGGGCGGTACCACCACCATCGTCGACTTCGCCGTCCAGACCGTCGGCCACGGCCTCCGCGAAGGGCTCGACGCCTGGTACGCCAAGTCGGACGGGAAGTGCGCGATCGACTATGCGTTCCACATGATCATGTCGGACGTGAACGAGTCGACGCTGAAGGAGATGCCGAAGCTCATCGAGCACGGCGTGACCTCCTTCAAGCTCTTCATGGCCTACCCCGGCGTCTTCTACTCGGACGACGGGCAGATCCTGCGGGCCATGCAGGTGGCCGGCGACACCGGCGGGCTGATCATGATGCACGCCGAGAACGGCATCGCGATCGACGTGCTGGTGGAGCAGGCCCTCGCCCGCGGCGAGACCGACCCCCGCTACCACGGGGAGGTCCGCAAGACCCTGTTGGAGGCGGAGGCCACGCACCGGGCGATCCAACTGGCCCGGGTGGCGGGCTCTCCGCTCTACGTCGTGCACGTCTCGGCGCAGGAGGCCGTGGCGGAGCTGGCGGCGGCCAGGGACATGGGGCTGCCCGTCTTCGGCGAGACCTGCCCGCAGTACCTCTTCCTGTCCACGGACAATCTGGCGGAGCCGGACTTCGAGGGCGCCAAGTACGTCTGCTCGACCCCGCTCCGTCCGAAGGAACACCAGGCGGCGCTGTGGCGGGGGCTGCGGACCAACGACCTCCAGGTCGTCTCCACCGACCACTGCCCGTTCTGCTTCGTGGGGCAGAAGGAGTTGGGCCGCGGCGACTTCTCGAAGATCCCCAACGGCCTGCCGGGCGTGGAGAACCGCATGGACCTGCTCCACCAAGCGGTCGTGGACGGTCACATCTCCCGTCGTCGCTGGATCGAGATCGCCTGCGCCACCCCGGCGAGGATGTTCGGCATGTACCCGCAGAAGGGGACGATCGCGCCGGGCGCCGATGCGGACCTGGTGATCTACGACCCGCACGCCACACAGGTGTTGTCGGCCGAGACCCACCACATGAACGTCGACTACTCGGCGTACGAGGGCAGGACGGTCACCGGGCAGGTCGAGACGGTCCTTTCCCGCGGCGAACTCGTCATCGACCGGCGCACGTACGTGGGCCGTGCCGGACACGGCACCTTCGTGCCGCGTTCCACCTGCCAGTACCTGGGCTGAAGCGTCCCAGGACCGCACCGTAACGATTCGAACTTGGAGGTCCCGCGTGGACTTCGGACTCGTCCTGCAGACCGACCCGCCCGCCTCGCAGGTCGTCGGCCTGATGCGTCGGGCGGAACGCAACGGATTCCGCTACGGCTGGACCTTCGACTCCGCCGTGCTCTGGCAGGAACCCTTCGTCATCTACAGCCAGATCCTCGAACACACCACCAAACTGCACGTCGGCCCCATGGTGACCAACCCCGGCACCCGCACCTGGGAGGTGACCGCCTCCACCTTCGCCACCCTCAACGACATGTACGGCAACCGGACCGTCTGCGGCATCGGCCGCGGTGACTCCGCCATGCGCGTCGCCGGCCGCAAGCCGAACACCCTGGCCCGGCTCGGCGAGGCCATCGAGGCCATCCGGGACCTGGCGGAGGGCCGGGAGGCGCAGGTCGACGGCAACCCGGTCCGCATCCCCTGGATCAGGAACGGAAGGCTTCCGGTGTGGATGGCCGCGTACGGGCCCAAGGCCCTCGCGCTGGCCGGGCAGAAGGCCGACGGCTTCATCCTCCAGCTCGCCGACCCCTTCCTCACCGAGTGGATGGTCAAGGCCGTCCGGCAGGCCGCCGTCGACGCCGGCCGCGACCCCGACGCGCTCACCATCTGCGTCGCCGCCCCCGCCTACGTCACCGCCGACGACTCCCCGGAGGCGCTGGCCCACGCCCGCGACCAGTGCCGCTGGTTCGGCGGCATGGTCGGCAACCACGTCGCCGACCTCGTCGCCAAGTACGGCGAACACTCCTCCATGGTCCCCGAGGAGCTGACCGCGTACATCAAGGACCGGCAGGGCTACGACTACTCCCACCACGGCCGCGCCGACAATCCCGACACCGCCTTCGTCCCCGACGAGATCGTCGACCGCTTCTGCCTCCTCGGCCCCGCCGAGACCCACGTCGACAAGCTCCGCCACCTCAAGGACCTGGGCGTCGACCAGTTCGCGGTCTACGACATGCACGACAACCGCGAGGGCACCATCGACGCCTACGGCGCCGAGGTCATCCCGGCCCTCCGGTGACGAGGTTGCCCGGTCCGGGCGCCGAGGCAGCTGGATGACGGCCATCCACCCGTTCCGGATGACGCATCCCGTCAGGCGCGTCGCGATCCTTGCGCCTGCCGGGAAAGCCGCCGGCGCGGCGTCAGCGGTGGAAGGCGCCCCTCCAGGGTTCGTGCCGGTCGCGACCATGGCGAAGGGCATGTGCCGGTCAGTGCGTGAAGACGAACCCGGACGCCCTTCTTGCGGCACTGCCCGTGTTGATCGACGACCACGCGGCGCCCCGTCGCCGGATCGGGCGACCTCCGAAACTGACGGACGCCGGACCACTGTGCCCGGCCGTCGCCCGGGTCCTGCTCGGTTTCCCCCGGCCCGGCACTGGATCCGTTTCGCCCACGGCCACCCGGGGCATCCTCGGTCGCGCGCCTCAGCAGCCGGCGGTCCGCGCAAGGTTCGTGGCCGCCTCGCGGACCACCGCGGCGCTGTTGCGGAGGGCGGTGTCCCGGTCGACGAGCCCCCGCTCCTCCGACTGCGTGGGCGCGTCGAGGTCCACGACGACGTAGGGAGCCGTCGAGCCCATGCTGCGGGCACAGTCGACCGGCAGTGCGGCCTCGGCCCTCTCGGGGAGCGCCCAGCCGACGAATCCGGCGCCCAGAGGTACCGCACCCTTCGGCAGTCCAGGGGGGCCGGAGGCATCTTGAACGGTCAGCGAGTAGACCCGTCTTCCCGGACCACCGCCGGCATCGGCGCGCACCATCGAGCAGATCTTGAAGACCGCCCGGTCGCCCTGGCCGGGCCGCTCAAGCTCGTCCGCGGTGACGTCGCCGCCCTTGCCGTCGTCGATCAGCGCAGCCGTCGCCTGGCTGAGGGACCCGAAGCACAGGGTCTCCGGCGGGCGTGTCTTCTCCTCGCGCTCCGGCCAGAGGGTTGCTGCGAGAACGACGGCCGTGGCAACGCCGAGTACGGCGGTCAGCGGCAACCATTTCCTGTCCATCAGTCAGCGCTCGCCCATCTTCATGTCTGCGTCCTTGATCCCGTTCTGGTACCACTGCTCGGCGGTCGGCTGAAGACGGTCCTCGAACTCACCGGGAGTGGAGTCCAGCTCCGATGGCGCGAGTCTCCGCTCCATCGCGGCTTGGCGCAGTATGGCGTACAGCTCCCTTTGACCGTCGTCGTCATGATTGATCATGTTTTCACGGGTCGCGGCGTCGACTTTGGCGTTCGCATCGGTCATGTACGCGGTCGTGCCCGCATCGACGATGCGCTGGCCCCCGTCTCCGACGAACGGGACGGGGGTCAGCAGCCTGCCGTAGACGTGACGGTCGGACTCGCGCCGCGCTCGCCGGTGTGATGCGAGCTCGACCGCGAGGGCACTCAGACGCTCCGTCGACAGACCGCAGAAGGCGTAGGGGGACATGGCCGCGCGGGCCTGACCGAGGTGCGCACCCGGACAACATGGTGGTTCACCCGTGAATCACTACCCGTGTGAAGACACGGTCAGACGGGCTGCCGCGGCTCGACCCGGTTGCCTTCGGGATCGGTGACCCAGCCGAACCGGCCGACGCCCTCCACGTCCTGGATGTCCTCCGACACGTCCGCTCCCTTGGCACGCAACTGCGCGAGCATCGCGTCCAGGTCGCGGACCCGGAAGTTGAGCAGGGTCTGCTGAGAGCGGGACCCAAAGTAGTCGGTCTCGGACTCGAACGCAGCGAACACCGTCGGCCCGGCTTCCTGCCGCCACAGGCCGTGCTCGTCAGCATCCATGCCCAGGCAGTCGAGGTACCACGCGTTCAGGGCCTTCGGGTCGGCAGCCCGCATGAAGTAGCCACCAATTCCAAGCACACGTTCCATGTCGTCATCCTGCCAGGACGACGACCGGGAAGGCGCAGCACCACTACCCGCCTCACCCCGGACCAATCGCGGGGCAACCCGTAAATCCTCAGGTGGTTCGTCCCGGCCGACGAGCTTCTTCGGGTCCCCGGTGCCGACGTCGTGGTCGAGGCCGTGCGCACCGTTTTCGAGCGGCTCGTCGGGGTCGAGCAGAAGCCGGCCGACGACCCCTTCGCTCCACCGCCGACGAGGCGAACCACCGTGGGGTTCCCGCCTTCTTGACGCCCCCTCCCCGCGCGAGGAGACTCCGCACGGTCAAGAACCCCACGCCCTCCGCACGGCCTCGTTCCGTCCCCCGAACGAAGGGTTCCGTCCATGACCACGACCGCCTCCTCCGGAAGACCCGAAAGCTCCGACACGAGCACCGGCCGCATCGAGCTGGCGCCCGGCGCGGCCCCCGCCGACCCCCGCTTCGTCAACGAGGACCTGCTTCCGGTCCCCGTCTCCGGGCGCCGCTGGACGACGTACAACTTCACCGCCCTCTGGGTCGGCATGGCCCACAACATCCCTTCCTGGATGCTCGCCTCCGGTCTCGTCGCCCTCGGCATGGACTGGAAGCAAGCCGTCCTCACCATCGCCCTCGCCAATGTCGTCGTGCTCGTGCCGATGCTGCTCACCGGACACGCGGGCCCCAAGTACGGCATCCCGTTCCCGGTCCTGGCCCGTGCCTCCTTCGGACTGCGCGGGGCCAACCTGCCCGCCCTCGTCCGGGCCGGAGTCGCCTGCGCCTGGTTCGGCATCCAGACCTGGATCGGCGGTCAGGGCATTTTCATCCTCCTCGACAAGGCCGTCGGCGGCGGCTGGGCCGGGGCGTCCCGGATCGGCGGTCAACCCTGGACCCTCTGGGTCTGCTTCGTCCTCTTCTGGGCACTCGAACTCGCCATCATCTACCGGGGCATGGATGCCCTGCGGCGCTTCGAGAACTGGGCCGCGCCCTTCGTGATCGTCGGCGCGTTCGCGCTCCTCGCCTGGATCACGGTCAAGGCGGGCGGCCTCGGACCGCTCCTCGACCAGCCGTCGAAGCTGGGATGGGGCGCGGACTTCTGGCCGGTCTTCTTCCCGGCCCTGATGGGGATGATCGCCTTCTGGGCCACCCTCAGCCTCAACATCCCCGACTTCACCCGCTTCGGTGCCGGTCAGCGCGCCCAGGTCCTCGGCCAGAGCCTCGGACTGCCCACCACCATGACCCTGTTCGCGCTGCTCTCGGTGCTCGTCACCTCCGGCTCTCAGGCCGTGTACGGGGCACCCCTCTGGGACCCGGTGGCGCTCGCCGCCCGGACCGACAACGTCTTCGGGCTCCTCTTCGCCCTGGTGACCGTGCTCGTCGCCACCCTGTCGGTGAACATCGCCGCGAACGTCGTCTCCCCGGCGTACGACCTCGCCAACCTCGCCCCGGGACGGGTGAGTTTCCGCACGGGAGCGCTGATCACCGGAGTCGTCGGGGTGCTGATCATGCCGTGGAAGCTCACCGCCACCCCGGAGCTGTACATCTTCACCTGGCTTGGGCTGGTCGGCGGCCTCCTCGGCACGGTCGCCGGCATCCTCATCGCCGATTACTGGCTCGTCCGCAGGACCGTCCTCGACCTCGAAGGGCTCTACCGGGCCGACGGTCCCTACTGGTACCGCGGAGGGTGGAACCCGGCCGCCGTCCTCGCCTTCGCGGTCGGCGGCGTCCTCGCGGTCGGCGGATCCCATTCGGCCCCGGGCACCGGCCCGTTCCCCGCGGACGGACTGATTCCCTTCCTCAAGCCGCTCGCCGACTACGGCTGGGCCGTGGGGCTCGCCGCCGCACTGTTGCTCTACACCGCCCTCATGGGGCGGGGGGCAGCGGCCCGGTGGTCCTCCCGATCCAGCTGAGGTGGGACCAGACGCGGGTGTTCACGGCGGGGGTGTCGGTCGCGCACCCCTTGCCGTAGGACACGAGCCCGATCAGGTACGGCCTGCCGGCCACCGAGCGGACCAGGGGGCCGCCGGAATCGTACTGGCAGGTGTCGCGGCCGGGCGTGTACGTGCACAACTGGGCGCTGGTGACCCGGGGCACGCCCCGGGCCCCGCACGCCGCATTGTCCATGGTGTCGAGGAGCACGGTCCGCAGGACGTCGGAGGTCCGCCCGCCGAAGGAGGTGGCGCCCCAGCCGGGGGCCTCGACCCGGGTGTGGTCGAAGGAGTCGTGGGCGTACCCGGCTGGCAGGGCGACCGGGCGGACGTCGCGGTTGAACACGACCGGTTCGGCCAGCCGCACGAGGGCGATGTCGTCGCGCTGGGCGGCCGGATCGTAGCCCGGGTGGGTGAGGAACGCCGCAGGGGCCACCAGCACCGCGTTCGGACTCTCGTCCCCGCGCGTCAGGTCGTGCTCGCCGAGGAGCACACCGACCCGCGCGGTGTCGCCGTACGAGCCGGTCAGGCAGTGGGCGGCGGTGAGCACCCAGCGGTCGCCGATGAGCGCCCCGCCGCACATCACCCGCCGTTCCGCCAGGTCCACGAGCCCGGCCATGAACGGGTACTGGTGGGGACGGGCCTCGTGCCCCCCGACGACGGCGCGCGCCGGCACCGGGCCGAGCGGGCCCGTCGCCAGCAGCGCCCCCGCGAGCGCGGCCGTGAGCTTCCTCGCCCATCCCATGGGACCTCCGAACCGTCGTCGACCTCGTGTCCGGGCGGTCGGCGTGCGGAGACGTTTCCTCAGCCCCGGTCCCGTGTGGGCATCAACGAACCGGGCCGAGTCTGGTCACTCCCGCGGGAGGGGCCGGCCCCGCCGGCGGGACCGTCCGTGCCCCGGGTGACGGGCGACGGCGGCCCCGCGGGGCACCGGCACCCCGCAGCAACCGTGCGGAACGCACGAGGCCGTGGGGTTCCCCCCGGGGAAACACGGGGTGACAAGTGCGGCATTCCGGTTGTCGGCGGCCCGTGCTTAGCTGGAGGCATGATCCAAGACTTCCTTGAGCACGTCCTCGGCGGCGGCACGACCGAGGTGGAGGAGGCCGTTCGCAAGGCAGCCGCCGCCGAGATCACGCCCCGCTTCCGGCAACTGGCCAGCGACGAGATCATCGAGAAGAACGGGCCGCACGACCTGGTCACGGTCGCCGACCGGGCCGCCGAGGCCCACCTCACCAGGTCCCTGACCGCCCTGCTGCCCGGCTCGGTGGTCGTCGGCGAGGAGGCCGTCCACGCCGACCCCACGGTGTACGAGGCGCTGCGCGGTGATGCCCCCGTCTGGATCGTGGACCCCGTCGACGGCACCCGCCAGTTCGTCCACGGCGATCCCGCCTTCTGCACCCTCGTCGCCCTCGCCCACCGCGGAGAGGTCCTCGCCTCCTGGACCTTCGCCCCCGCCCTGGAGGAGTTCGCCGTCGCCGTGCGCGGTCGCGGCGCCACGCTCAACGGACGGACGATACGCTCCGGCTCGCCGGCACCCGGAGCGGTCCTTGAGGTGGCCACCTCGCACCCCGACTACACCAGCCCGGAGCAGAAGCAGGCCCTGCAGGGCCTCGACGTCGAGGGCGTCCGTCCCCGCCCCTGCGGCTCGGCCGGGCTCGAGTACCTCGCGGTGGCGCGCGGGACGCTCGACGCGACCGCGTTCTCCTGGGAGTACGCGTGGGACCACGCGGCCGGGCTCCTCCTGGTCGCCGAGGCGGGCGGTGCGCACACCACGATCGCGGGCCAGCCGTTCCGCATCGCCGGCGGGAACGCGCTGCCGTTCACGACCGCCCGGGACGCGGCGACCGCCGAGCGGATCCGGGGGCTCCTCGGGGGCGGGTGAGGCCCGTCGGACACGCGGCCTATCCTGGGACCCCGGCCGTCGGCTGACGAAGGAGTCCGAAGGTGACGAACGAGACGTCGATGCTCGATGCCGTCGTCGTGGGGGCGGGGCCCAACGGACTGACCGCCGCCGTGGAACTGGCCCGGCGGGGGCTGTCCGTGGCCGTCTTCGAGGCCAAGTCCACCGTCGGAGGCGGCGCCAGGACCGAGGAGCTCACCCTTCCCGGCTTCCGTCACGACCCGTGCTCCGCCGTGCACCCCCTCGGTGCGGGCTCGCCCGTGTTCAAGACGATGCCGCTCGACCGGTACGGCCTGGAGTGGCTCCACCCCGAACTGCCCATGGCCCACCCCTGGGACGACGGCACCGCGGCCGTCCTGGCCCGCTCGGTGTCCGAGACGGCGGTCTCCTTCGGGCCCCGCGACGCGGGGGCGTACCGCCGTCTCGTCGCGCCCTTCCTCGGCAAGTGGGACACCCTCGCGGCGGACTTCATGCACCTGCCGCTCACCGCACTGCCCCGCGACCCGGTCACCCTCGCCCGCTTCGGCATCGCCGGCCTCCCGCCGTCCACGTGGCTGATGCGCCGGTTCCGGGACGAGAAGGCCCGGGGACTCTTCGCCGGGCTCGTGGCCCACGTCATCGCCCCGCTCGGCGGGTTCGCGACCGGTGCGGTCGGCCTGGTCTTCGCGCTCGCCGCGCACGCCGGCGGTTGGCCGATGCCCCGGGGCGGCTCGCAATCGATCTCCGACGCCCTCGCCGCCTACCTCAAGGATCTCGGTGGTGCCGTCCACACCGACTTCGAAGTGAAGCGGCTCGACGACCTGCCGCCGGCCCGCGCCTACGTCTTCGACACCTCGCCCACCGCCCTCGCCAGGATCGCCGGCTTCGGCAGCCACTACGACCACTACGCGTACGGCGCCAGCGCCTTCAAAATCGACTACGCGCTGGACGGCCCCGTGCCGTGGACCGCGGAGGAGGCACGCCGGGCCGGCACCGTCCAGGTCGGTCCCACCTCCGGGGAGATCGGCGCCGCCCTCCGGCAGGCGTCCTCCGGCACCGCCCCCGAGGTCCCGTTCCTCATCACCGCCCAGCCGAGCCTCGTGGACGCCTCCCGCGCCCCCGAGGGCAAGCACGTGTTCTGGGCGTACGGGCACGTGCCGAACGGCTGGCGGGGCGACCTCACCGAGGCGATCGAGCGGCAGATCGAGCGCTTCGCGCCCGGCTTCCGCGACCGCGTCCTGGCCCGTGCCACCGCGGGTCCGCCCGAACTCGCCGAGCGGAACGCCAACTACGTCGGCGGTGACATCGCCTGCGGAGCCGCCCGGGGCCTCCAACTGGTGCTGCGTCCCACCCTCTCCCTCCGCCCCTATGCGACCCCGCACCCGGCGGTCTTCCTCTGCTCCTCCGCGACTCCACCCGGACCCGGCGTCCACGGCATGTCCGGGCACAACGCGGCGAAGGCCGTCTGGCGGAGCCTGCGAAAATAGACTGGCCCCCATGGCCAAGTACTTCGACGTGCATCCCGACAATCCCCAGCCCCGCACCATCGGCGCGGTGGCCGACTCCATCCGGAACGGGGCGCTCGTCGCGTACCCGACCGACTCCTGCTACGCACTCGGCAGCCGGATCGGCAGTCGGGACGGCATCAGCCGCATCCGGGCCATCCGCGACCTCGACGACCGGCACCACTTCACCCTCATGTGCGCGAACTTCGCCCAGCTGGGCCAGCTCGTGCACATCGACAACGACGTCTTCCGCGCGGTGAAGGCCGCCACGCCCGGGGCGTACACCTTCATCCTGCCGGGCACGAAGGAGGTGCCGCGCCAGTTGCTGCACCCCAAGAAGAAGACGGTCGGGGTCCGCATCCCCGACCACGTCGTCACCCAGGCGCTCCTCGCCGAACTCGGCGAGCCGCTGCTCTCCAGCACCCTGCTCCTGCCGGACGAGGCCGAGCCGCTCACCCAGGGCTGGGAGATCAAGGAACGGCTCGACCACCAGGTGGACGCGGTGCTCGACTCCGGCGAGTGTGGCACCGAACCCACCACCGTCGTCGACTTCTCCAGTGGCGAGCCCGAGATCGTCCGGCGCGGGGCGGGAGACACCTCCCGCTTCGAGTAGCCGGGGCGTGCGGCGCCCGTCGGCAGGACTTCCCCGGCGGGCCGAGACCGTCGCACGCTGCCCGTGCACGTCCGTGCACGCGCGCCGTGCGGAGGGGCACACCCGTGATCGTGATCGCCCCCGTCGACGACATCCGCATCGACGGGGGCCGGCGCTGCGCCGGCCCCCGCTCCTCGTGCGGCCGGAGGCACCGACCGGGCGGGCATCGGTGGAACCCGCTGCCCGTCGAGGGACGTCCATGTCGTTTTCTCGCCAGCCCGTGCACCGCCCGTCCACGATCCTTGATCCATGCACACCGATACCGAGGGCTGTGTGCGGGCCGTTCAGTCGAAGGACGCCCGCTTCGACGGCGTGTTCTTCACCGCCGTCCGCACCACCCGGATCTACTGCCGCCCCAGCTGCCCGGCCGTCCCGCCCAAGCCCGAGAACATGGAGTTCCACCCCAGCGCCGCCGCCTGCCAGCGCGCCGGTTACCGGGCCTGCAAACGGTGCCGGCCGGACAGCAGCCCCGGATCGCCCGAATGGAACGTCCGTGCCGATGCCGTCGCCCGCGCCGTGCGCCTCATCCAGGACGGGGTCGTCGACCGCGAGGGCGTTCCCGGGCTCGCCCGGCGACTCGGCTGGTCCACCCGCCAGATCGAGCGCCAACTCCTCGCCGAACTGGGCGCCGGCCCCCTCGCCCTGGCCCGTGCCCAACGCGCCCAGACCGCCCGGCTGCTCATCGAGACCACCCCGATGCCCTTCGGGGAGGTCGCCTTCGCGGCCGGTTTCTCCTCCATCCGCACCTTCAACGACACCGTCCGCCAGGTCTTCGCCCTCACCCCCGGCGAACTCCGCGCCCGCACCGTCCGCAGAGCGGCGTCACCGCCCCCCGCCACCCCCGGGGTCATCAGTCTCCGGCTGCCGTTCCGCGCCCCGTTGGAACCCTCCAACCTCTTCGGGCACCTCGCCGCCACCGCCGTCCCCGGCGTGGAGGAGTGGCGCGACGGCGCCTACCGACGGACCCTGAGGCTTCCGCACGGCCACGGCATCGTCGCCCTCGCCCCGTGCGCCGACCACATCGTCTGCCGGCTCTCCCTCACCGACCCGCGCGACCTCCTCCACGCGATCAGCCGCTGCCGCCGGCTCCTCGACCTCGACGCCGATCCCGTCGCCGTCGACGAGCGGCTCCGGGCGGACCCGCTGCTCGCCCCGCTCGTCGACGAGGCACCCGGCCGCCGGGTGCCCGGGACCGTCGACCCCGCGGAGTTCGCCGTGCGGGCCGTTCTCGGCCAGCAGGTCTCCACCGCCGCCGCCCGCACCCACGCCGCCCGCCTGGTCACCGCGCACGGCACTCCGGTCGAGGATCCCGAGGGCGGCCTCACCCACCTCTTCCCGGACCCCGGAGCGCTCGCCGCCCTCGACCCCGAGTCCCTCGCCCTGCCCCGCAGCCGCCGCACCACCCTCCTCACCCTCGTCCGGGCGCTCGCCGAGGGCTCGCTCCCGCTCGGCCCCGCCGACGACCGGGAGGAAGCCCGAGCCCGGCTGCTCGCCCTGCCCGGCTTCGGTCCCTGGACGACCGAGATCATCGCCATGCGGGCCCTCGGCGACCCCGATTCCTTCCTCCCCGGCGACCTCGGCGTCCGCCGGGCCGCGGAAGGACTCGGCCTTCCCGGCACCCCGGCCGCCCTCACCGCACGCGCAGCGCACTGGAGACCCTGGCGCTCCTATGCCGTCCAGTACCTCTGGGCCACCGACGACCACCCGATCAACCACCTGCCCGCGTAAAGGACCCGCTCTCGTGCCCACCGTCCAGCACACCGTCGTGGACAGCCCCTACGACCCGCTCACCCTCGTCGCCGTCGACGGGGTCCTCAGCCGCCTCCACATGACCGGTCAGCGACACCGCCCGCCCGAGGAGACCTTCGGCGATCCCGATCCACGCCCCTTCGGCGAGGCGATCCACCAGCTCGACGCCTACTTCACGGGTGAACTCACCCAGTTCGAGCTGCCGTTGCACCTCGTCGGCACCCCGTTCCAGCTGAAGGTCTGGGAGCTGCTGCGCCACATCCCGTACGGGGAGACCCGGAGCTACGGGGAACTCGCCGAGGAACTCGGCAGCCCCGGTGCCTCCCGGGCCGTGGGCCTGGCCAACGGCAAGAACCCCGTCGGCATCATCGTTCCCTGTCACCGGGTGATCGGTGCGGGCGGCGGTCTCACCGGATACGGGGGCGGCTTGGACCGCAAGCGACGACTGCTCGCCTTCGAGGCGGGCACGGCAGCGCCGGACGCCCTCTTCTGAGCGGCACCGCACGCCGCCGCCCTTCCGGCGCCGTCCCGACTCACCCCTCCCGCGTGACCAACCGCACCGTCCGCTCGGCCAGTTCGGTGATCCGCACCCCGTCATAACCGAAGACGGCGCTGCTCACCCGGTCCCGCAAGGGTTCCGACCACTGTGGGGGGAGCGCAGCGGCCCCGCACCGGACCCCCGCCACCGAGCCGGCCGTCGCCCCGGTGGAGTCCGTGTCCAGGCCGCCGCGCACGGTCAGTGCGATGGTCCGGCTGAAGTCCCCCTCCCCGTAGAGGAGTCCGGCCGTCAGCACGGCCGCGTTCGGGACCGTGTGGAGCCAACCGAGGCCCGCCGTCCGTTCCGCGAGCTCGGTGAGGGCCTCCGACCACCCGAGCCCGGCCTCGTGCAGCGCGATCGCGTCCCGTACGGTCCGGGCGAGCCGACTGCCCGCCGGCACCCGTTCCAGGCCCGCTTCCAGGGCGGACCGTACGTCCGGCGCGGTGAAGGCCGCCGCGACCAGCGCCGCCGCCCACATCGCCCCGTACACGCCGTTCCCCGTGTGCGAGAGGACCGCGTCCCGCCGGGCGAGCGAGGCGGCCCGGCGCGGATCGCCCGGGCAGGTCCAGCCGTAGACGTCGGCCCGGATGAGCGCCCCGATCCACTCCTGGTACGGGTTGTCACGGGTGGCGGTCAGCGGCGGTCGCAGTCCGTTGGCGAGGTTCCGGTAGGCGACCCGTTCCGCCGTGAACGTCTGGAAGTACGGCAACCGCAGCAGCCACTCCTCACCGACCTGCTCGGTGGTGAAGGAGGAGCCGTGCTGCTCCAGCAGGTGCAGGTTCAGGACCGACCAGTCGACGTCGTCGTCCCGGCAACTGCCGTTGATCCCGCCCCGCACGCACCGCTCCCACCCGGGCCGCAGCGCGAACCCCTCCGCCCCGGGAGGCGGTGGCGGGAGGTAGTTCGTCAGCGGAAGGGCCCCGGTCAGCCGCAGGTACGCGTCGATCCGCTCGCGGGTCCAGCGGTCTCCCTGCTCCACCGGCTTGCCGAGCATGTTCCCGGCGATCCGGCCCGTCCAGCCGCCCAGGATCCGGTCCGCGAGTTCTCCGTGCACGAGCCCCATGCTTCCGGTGTACCGAACGCGGCGGCCCGCCGCGCGTCGAGTAGCGGTGGAAGGTCAGCCCTCCCGCTCGGGGGGCTCCGTGTCGCTGCGGGCCTTCGCCGCCCGCCGCAGCCTGTGGTGCCGGTCCCCGCCCTGTTCGGTCATCGCCTCCCCGACCAGGGTCCGCACCGCGTCCCGCATCCCGTGCAGGGCGTGGTGCCGGGCCGGTCCCGCACCCGGGTCCTCCCGAAGCTCCTTCAGCAGCGCCCAGCACAGTGCCAGCATCACGATCACGAACGGCAGCGCCACCAGGATCGTCGCGGTCTGCAGCGAGTTCAGACCGCCCACCACCAGGAGCGCCGCCGCGACGGAGGCCATCAGGACGCCCCAGGTCACCACGAGCCAGGTCGGCGGATGGAGCGAGCCGCGGCTGGTCAGCGAACCCATCACCAGCGACGCCGAGTCGGCGCTGGTGACGAAGTACGTCATCACCAGGATCATCGCGATGACCGAGGTGACCGTGCCGATCGGCAGGGCCTCCAACATCGCGAACAACGAGGCCTCGGCCCCGTCCTCGACCGCCGTCGCGAGGTCCGCGGCACCCGTCGACTCCAGTCGGATCGCGGTCCCGCCCATCACGCAGAACCACACCACCGTGGCTCCGGACGGGACGAGCAGCACGCCCACCAGGAACTCCCGGATCGTTCGGCCCCGGGAGATCCGGGCGATGAAGGTGCCGACGAACGGCGCCCAGGACAGCCACCACGCCCAGTAGAAGATCGTCCAGGCACCCAACCAGTCACGGTCGGTGAAGGCGCCGGTGCGGCTCGCCATCGGCAGCAGTTGGTGCAGGTAGCCGCCGACGGAGGCCGGGATGGTGTCCAGGATGTACACCGTCGGGCCGAGGAGGAAGACGAAGGCCGCCAGGCAGGCGGCGAGCACGATGTTCAGCGTGGACAGCCACTTCACCCCCTTGTGGAGCCCGGAGAAGGCCGACACCACGAAGGCAGCCGACAGCGACAGGATGACGATCAGCTGGGTGGCCGTGGAGTCCTTCACCCCCATCGTCAGGTTCAGCCCCTCGGAGACCTGCAGGGCACCGAGCCCCAGGCTCGTCGCGGTGCCGAACACCGTGGCGAACACCGCGAGCAGGTCGATCGCCTTGCCCGGCCAGGCATTCGCCCGACGCTCTCCGATCAGCGGCACGAAGGCGGAGCTCAGCCGGTTCCCACGCCCCTTGCGGAAGCTCGCGTACGCGAGCGCCAGCCCGGCGATGCCGTAGATGGACCACGGGGTCAGCGTCCAGTGGAAGAACGAGTACTCCATGGCCGTCTTGGCCGCCGCACCCGTCCCCGCCGGAACGCCGCTCGTCGGAGGAGGGCTCAGGAAGTGCGTCAACGGCTCCCCGACCCCGTAGAACATCAAACCGATGCCCATCCCGGCGCTGAACATCATGGCGATCCACGCCAGGTTCGTGAACTCGGGCTCCGCATCGTCCGCGCCCAGCCTGATCCGGCCGAACCGGCTCAGTGCGATCACCACGCACAGCACCAGGAAGACGTCGGCGGCCACCACGAACAGCCAGGCGAAATTGGACAGCACCCAGTCCAGGGCGGTGGACGAGGCGCTGTCGAAGGAGTCCTCGCCCAGCGCCGCCCAGCCGACGACCGCTGCCACGGCCGCGACGCCGATCCCGATGACCTTGCCGTCCGGCTCGATCTTTTCCGTACTCATGCGACCCCACTATGGTGCGGAATATCGCCCTATCAGGGGGTGGCACGCCGTCCGGACGTCCGGATAAGGTCGCCCGTGGCGCGACTGCACGTTCGAAAGCAAGGGATGCAAGGTGACGAACGGGGCAGCAACTCAGGCCGCTCACGTGCTCGTGGCGGCTGACAAGTTCAAGGGCTCGCTCACGGCCGTGCAGGTCGCGGAGCGGGTCACGGCGGGACTGCGACGGGTCGTCCCGGACCTCACGGTGGAGACGTTGCCCGTCGCGGACGGCGGCGACGGCACCGTCGCGGCGGCGGTCGCAGCCGGCTTCGAACGGCGGGAGCTCCGTGTGACGGGCCCGCTCGGCGAGCCGGTCACCGCGGCCTTCGCGCTGCGCGGCACCACCGCCGTCGTCGAGATGGCGGAGGCCTCGGGCCTCCAACTGCTCCCTCCGGGCGTCTTCGCCCCGCTGACGGCGACCACGTACGGCTCCGGGGAACTGCTCCGCGCCGCCCTGGACGCCGGCGCGACCACCCTCGTCTTCGGCGTCGGGGGCAGCGCCACCACCGACGGCGGTTCCGGCATGCTCGCCGCACTCGGCGCCCGCTTCCTGGACGCCGACGGCGAACCCGTCGGCCCCGGCGGCGCACCCCTCGCGAACCTCGCCACGGCCGACCTCAGCGGTCTCGACCCCCGTTTCGCCTCGGTCGACCTGATCCTCGCCAGCGACGTGGACAATCCGCTGACCGGGCCCAAGGGCGCCCCCGCCGTCTACGGACCGCAGAAGGGGGCCACCTCCGAAGACGTCCGCACCCTGGACGCGGCCCTCGCCCACTTCGCCGCCGTCCTGGAGGAGGCCATCGGCCCCCGGGCAGCCGAGGCCGCCGTCGCCCCCGGCGCGGGTGGCGCGGGCGGCATCGGCTACGGAGCCCTCATCCTCGGCGCGAGCTTCCGCCCCGGCATCGAGCTGATGCTGGAGGTGCTCGGCTTCGCCCCCGCCCTGGAACGCGCCACCCTCGTCATCACCGGCGAGGGCTCCCTCGACGAGCAGACCCTGCACGGGAAGGCCCCGGCCGGCGTCGCCGCCGCCGCCCGCGCCGCGGGCAAGGAGGTCGTCGCGGTCTGCGGTCGCCTGGCCCTGGCCCCCGAAACCCTCGGAGCGGCCGGCATCCGTCGTGCCTACCCCCTCACGGCGCTGGAGCCCGACCCGGCGAAGTCCATCGCCAACGCAGGCCCGCTCCTGGAAGAGGTGGCGGCGAACCTCGCCGGGGACTTCCTGTCGTAGCGCGCGGCACCCGTACCACCCGCTCCCGAGCGGGGTGGCACCCGTCCGCCGTCCGGCCCGCCCTCCCGGGGCGCCACCCCGGGGCGCCACCCCGGGGAGGGACGCCGCTCCGGGCCGACGGTCCGCACGCCGGCGGGGCCGGCGGTCCCGCCGGCACACGGCCCCCGGCGGGACGGTCAGCGCGCACCGACCGACGGACCCGGCCCGCAGGAACGGCGCCCCGCGCCCCTACCCCGCCGCCAAGCGGAACGCTTCCAGCGCCAGGGTCATCTCCGTCAGGTCCCGCGGTCGGGACAACGACCGGGACGTCAGCTGCTCCAGCCGCCGCAGCCGGTTGAAGACCGTGTTCCGGTGGCAGTACAGCCGTCCCGCCGCCCGCCCCGCCGACCCCTCGCAGTCCAGCCACGCGTCCAGCGTCTCCAGGAGCACCGCCCGGTCCGCCGGGTCCAGCTCCAGCAGGCCGCCCAGGACGTCCGAGACCAGCAGGTCAGCCACCTCCGGCTGTCCCACCACCAGGGCGCCCGTCATCCTCCGGTCCAGACGGACGATCTCCCGGCTGCCCGGCGGGCACGTCCGCAGCGCGAGCTCCGCGAGCCGCCGCGCCCGACCCACCTCGGTCAGGCCCACCACCACCGGGCTGATGCCACCGGGCCCGGGGCAGCGTCCGTCGAGGAGCTCCGAGAGCGCGTCGAGCCCGGTGCCACCGGACAGTGCCGCCACCCCCAGCTCGCAGTCCGCGCCCATCCGCCACAGGAACCGCACCCCCTCGCCCTGCACCCGCCGGTGGAAGGGCTCCCGCTCCTCCCGCCGGTCGTAGCGCAGCACCACCACCGCGTACCGCCCCCGTTCCGGCAGGTCCAGCCCCGCCGCCGCCCGCGCCACCAGCTCGGGCGACCGCTGCCCGTGGAGCAGCGCGTCCAGCAGCGCCTGGAGCTGTTCGTCGGTGCGGCGACGCAGCTCCAGCTCCGCCGAGCGGTACGCCTCCGACGCCGTGTCCGCCTGTGCGTCCACCGCCGACCACACGATCGTCGCGGACTGCATCAGCACCGTCAGCCGGGCCGCGTCCGAGCCCGCGCCCTCGATCAGCGCGTCCCACACCAGGTGCCCGGCATGCCGGTAGGCATGGACGACCAGTTCCAGCGGCATGCCCTGTGCGGCCCGCCGCCGTCCCATCTCGTCCGCGTGCTCCAGGTCCCGCCGGGGTGAGTTCCGGGGCGCGGAGATCATTTCGATCCCGATCCGGATGGCCTCCCGCGCCTCCTGCCAGTGCTGGTCGTACGGCAGGATCCGCCCGTAGGCGGGCTCGTGGGCGTGGAGTTCCCGCAAGTGCTCGTCGACCAGCTCCGGCACCCGTTCCAGGAGCGCCGTACAGGCCTCCGCCAGTACCTTCCAGTCGTCACCGGTCCGTCTTCTGCGCCGTCCCATGACCGCAGCCAACACCGCCCCCACCCCCTTCGCACAGCCCTGACGCGCAGCGTTGTGCGCATGCACAGCCGTCCGCCGCGCCCGCTGGTCACCGGCAGCGTTTCGGCCGCGGGACGTGGACGCGGATCCGCCGCGGTGCTGGGGTGAGCGCCACCGAACGGCCGGGTGACCACTGCGGCCGGGAAAGGGGAGCCATGGGAGGTACCGCCCCCGCCCTCCAGGTGACGGACCTGACGGCGGGATACGGACCCGTGCACGCGCTGCGGCGGGTGTCGCTGACCGTTCCGGAGGGTGCCGTCGTCACCGTCCTGGGCGGCAACGGAGCCGGCAAGTCCACACTGCTGCGGGCGGTCTCGCGCACCCTGCGGTTCCACGGCGGCGCCGTGGTCTCCGGCACGGTGACCCGTGACGGCCGGCCGCTCGACGGGCTGCCGCCGGACCGGGTGGTCGCCGCCGGCGTCTCCCAGGTCCCCGAGGGGCGTCAGGTCTTCGCCCGGATGACGGTCGAGGACAACCTGCGCGCGGGCGCCCTCGGCAGCCGCGGCGGAAGGGCCGCGAAGGCTGCCGCGCTGCGCCGGGTGCACGAGCTCTTCCCGGTGCTCGCCCAGCGGGCCCGCCAGCCGGCGGGGCTCCTCTCCGGCGGCGAACAGCAGATGCTCGCCGTCGGCCGGGCCCTGATGGCCGCGCCCGGCCTGCTCCTCCTGGACGAACCCTCCCTCGGCCTGGCCCCGTTGACGGCGGCCCGGATCGCGGACGCCGTCCGTGAGATCAACGCCCAGGGAACGGCGGTGCTCCTGGTGGAGCAGAACGCGGCGCTCGCCCTGGGGCTGGCCTCCCTCGCGTACGTCCTGGAGGTCGGCGAGGTCACCCTCGCCGGTCCCGCGGCCGAACTCGCCGCCTCAGACGAGGTGCGCCGCCGCTATCTGGGCGTGGTCGACGAGGCAGCCGCCGCCGACGCGGCCGGAGCCACCACCGCCCACCCGGTCCTGTCCCGCTGGGAGGAAAACCGATGAGCGACAGCGCGGAGCACGGTGCTCCGACCACCGACGCCCCCACGACCGGCACCGCCCCGCCCCGCACCCCACCGATCCTCGAAGTCCGCGGCCTCACCGTCCGGTTCGCCGGGCTCACCGCCCTCGACGGCGTCGACTTCACCGTTCGGCCCGGTACCGTCCACGCCCTCATCGGACCCAACGGCGCCGGCAAGTCCACCTGCTTCAACGTCCTCTCCGGGGTGTACCGGGCCACCTCCGGTTCCGTCCGCCTCGGCCCGCACGAACTGACCGCGCTGCCCCCGCACCGCATCGCGGACCTCGGCGTCGGCCGGATCTTCCAGAACCTGGCCCTGCCGCCCCGCGCCACCGTCGAGGACAGCCTGATGCTGGGCCGCCACCGGCTCACCCGCACCGGTTTCCTCGCCGCCGGTCTCCGCCTGCCCTCGGCCGCCCGTGAGGAGGCCCGTCACCGCGCCAGGGTCCGGGAGATCGCCGCCTTCGTCGGCCTGGAACGGCAACTCGCGCGCCCCGCGGGCTCCTTGCCGTACGGGCAGCAGAAGCTGGCCGAACTCGCCCGCGCCCTCTGCATGGAGCCGGAGCTCCTGCTGCTCGACGAGCCGGTCGCCGGCATGACCGCGGACGAACGGCGCCGCACCGCCTCCGTCATCGCGGGGGTCCGCGACGGCCTCGGCATCTCGGTGCTCCTCGTCGAGCACGACATGGGCCTGGTGATGCGGCTCGCCGACTCCGTCACCGTCCTCGAGTTCGGTCGCCGCATCGCCGACGGCGCACCCACCGACGTCCAGAACGACCCCGCGGTCGTCCGCGCCTACCTGGGAGGGGAGACCGCCGCGTGAGCACCTTCGCCGAGTTCCTGATCAACGGCGTCTCCCTGGGCTCGATCTACGCCCTCATCGCCCTCGGCTTCGTGGTCATCTTCCGGGCCACCGAGGTCGTCAACTTCGCCCACGCCTCCCTCCTCCTGGCCGGTGGGTACGTCACCGCCGTCCTCCAGCAGGAGATCGGTTTCTGGCCCGCCCTGCTCGCCGGCATCGCGGGCGCGGCACTGGTCGGCGCAGCCGTCGAGTTCCTCGTGATGCGCCGCCACCGGGGCGGCGACCACAGCGTCCTCGCCATCGTCACCATAGGCGTCGACATCCTGCTCGCCACCGAGCTGACCCGCAGGATCGGCACCGACATCCTCGCCCTCGGCGACCCGTGGGGGAACGCCGTGGTCACCCTCGGGCCGGTGACGATCGCCGAGACCCGGATCGCCGCCCTCCTCGCGGCGGCCCTCCTCATCACCTCCTTCCTCCTCGTCTTCCGGTACACCTCCTGGGGCGTCGCCATGCGGGCCGTCGCCGAGAAGCAGGAGACCGCCGCCCTCATGGGGATCCGGCTCGGTCGGGTCTCGCTCGGCGCCTGGGCGGTCGCCGGTGGGCTCGCCGCCGTCGCCGCGCTCTTCCTCACCGTCTTCCCGACGCCCGGTCTGGAACGGGCCACTTCGCTCGCCGCGCTGAAGGCGTTCCCGGCCGCCATCCTCGGCGGCCTCGACTCCACGACGGGCGCCCTCGTCGGAGGCCTCCTCGTCGGCGTCACCGAGTCCCTCGCCACCGGATACCAGGGTGACCTGACGTTCCTCGGCCGGGGCATCGGCGACCTCGCCCCGTACCTGGTGATGGTCGTGGTGCTCCTGATCCGTCCGGCCGGCCTCTTCGGCACGAAGGAGCCCGCCCGTGTCTGAAACCCCCGCCCGGCGCGCCCCCTGGGCCCGCACCCCCGCGGTGTACGGGAGGACCGCCGCCGGCGTCGTCCTCGTCGCCCTCCCCTTCTACCTGGACCGGTTCTGGCTCCAGGCGGGCCTGTTCGCGATGGCCGCCGCCCTCGGCGCCCTCGGCATCAACCTGCTCACCGGCTCCACCGGCCAGCTCTCCATGGGGCACGCCTTCTTCCTCGCCGTGGGGGCCTACGGCTACTGCGCCTTCGCCGGGGACGGCTCCGACGGCCTGGTCGGCCTCGGCCTGCCCGGGTGGCTCGCCGCCGTCCTCGCGGTGGCCCTCGCGGGCCTCGCGGGCGGGGCCTTCAGCCCCATCGCGGGTCGGTTGCACGGCGCGTACCTCGGCATCGCCACCCTCGCCCTGATCTTCATCGGCCAGCACCTGCTCTTCAACGCCCACGACCTCACCGGTGGCTACAACGGCCGTGCCGTCCCGCCCCTCTCCCTCTTCGGCCTCACCTTCGACGACGGTGAGCTCCTCGTCGCCCAGGTGCCCTTCGGCGCCGTCGAGAAGCTCTGGTACCTGGGCCTCGCGCTGCTCCTGGGCGGGGTGCTGTTCGCCAGGGGAGTGCTCCGGGGCCGTCCCGGCCGCGCCATGAACGCCCTTCGGGACCACCGGATCGCCGCCGGGGTCATGGGCATCCCCGTGGCCCGCCACCGCGCCGCCGTCTTCGTCCTGTCCTCCGTGTACGCGGGCCTCGCGGGCGTCCTGCTCGCCCTGGTCTTCCAGCGCACGGTGCCGGAGTA
Organism: Streptomyces sp. NPDC058877; assembly: GCF_042742855.1. Classification (NCBI taxonomy): domain Bacteria; kingdom Bacillati; phylum Actinomycetota; class Actinomycetes; order Kitasatosporales; family Streptomycetaceae; genus Streptomyces; species Streptomyces sp. NPDC058877. The sequence goes on from NZ_JBHYMF010000028.1 coordinate 54,300, forward strand.
CTTCGGGATGGCGCTCTCCCTCGAGTACCTGGCCATGATCGTCATCGGCGGTCTCGGCTCGGTCTCCGGCGCGGTCGCCGGAGCCGTCTTCGTCTCCCTCCTGCCGCAGCTCCTCACCCGCTACAGCGACGCGCTCCCCCTGGTCTCGGCCCCCGGGACGGGCGGAATCGCACCGGGGGAGGCCGCCCGCTACCTGTACGGCGCCGCCGTCGTGGCAGTGGTGCTGTTCCTCCCCGGCGGCCTGGTCCGCCTCGCCGCCCGGACACCGAAGACCCCCCCCCCCACCCAACCCTCAGGGGAGGCACGATGAACCACGGACGACCCGCCGTGCGGGGCCTGGCCGCCGCACTCGCCGCGTTGGTCGCGCTCACCGCCGCCGGATGCAGTGCGAAGGCGAAGACCGGCGACGGCAAGCAGACCGGCGCGGGAGGGGTGAAGACCGGCGAGGGCGTCACCGACGAGACGATCTCGCTCGGTGCGCTCACCGACATGACCGGTGTGTACGCCACCCTCGGCAAGAGCGTCACCCAGGCCCAGCAGCTGTACGTGAAGCAGGTCAACGCCGCTGGCGGGATCTGTGGCCGCCGCCTGGAACTCACGGTGCGGGACCACGGCTACGACCCCCAGAAGGCACTCGCCGCCTACACGGAACTGGAGCCGAAGGTCCTCGGCTACGCCCAGTTCATCGGCTCCCCGTTCGTCGCGGCCGTCAAGCAGCGGGTCGACGGCCAGGACAAGGGCCTGGTGCTGCCGCAGGCCTGGTCGGCCTCGTTGCTCGGCTCCCCGTACATCCGGGTCCTGGGCTCGACGTACGACGTGGAGACGATCAACGCCGTCGACTTCCTGCTGACGGAGAAGGGGCTCAAGGCGGGGGACAAGCTCGGGCACGTCTACTTCGAGGGGGACTACGGGGAGAACGCGCTGAAGGGTTCGAGGTACGCGGCCGACGAGGCGGGGCTGACCGTCGTCGAGCAGAAGATCAAGCCCACCGACAACGACATGTCGGCGCAGGTCGCCGCGCTCAAGCAGGCCGGGGTCAAGGCGATCGTCATCAGTGCGGGGCCCCGCCAGGCCGCCTCCCTCGTCGGCGTCGCCGCCGCCACCGGCCTCAAGGTCCCGGTCGTCGGCAACAACTCGGCCTTCGCCCCACAGCTCCTCGGCACCCAAGCCGGCCCCGCCCTGCAGCAGATGTACTGGTTCGCCTCGCCCAGCCTCCCCATCGGTGCCGGCACCCCGACCGCCGAGAAGCTGGTCGCCGACTACCGGGCCGCCTACCCGGCCGACGGCCTCGACAACGGCATCGTCGCCGGTTGGACCGCTGCGAGCGTCTTCGGCGAGGCCCTCAAGAAGGCCTGCCTCGCCAAGGACCTGACCCGCGAGGGCGTCGACAGGGCCCTCCTGTCGATGAACGCGCACGACGTCGGCTTCGGCATGACCCATGACCTCGGCGACCCGACGGCACCCTCGTCCCGCGAGTCCGTCATCCTCCAACCGGACGCTTCCGTCCCCGGGGGGATGCGCACGGTCCGGCAGCCCTTCGTCTCCGAAGCCGCCAAGACCTACGCCCCCTGACCCCCGGGCCCAGCAGAGGGGGAGGGACGGCAGCCCGTCGCACACCGGACCCGGGCGCACACCGCGTCCGGGCCGGTGCGGTGCGACACGTCACGCACCGGAAACACGGTCGTGTGAAGCTCGGGCCCATGCGTGCGCACATCGAGGAGAACCGATCCCATCCCCGCCTTGCTGACCTGCTCGGCGCCTACCACCTGGCCAACCAGGAGGAGAAGGGCGCGGCCGTGCCGACCGTCGCCGAGCTGCCGGCCGCATACCGCCGTGAGGTCGAGGCCCCGGCCGTCGCGTTCGCCGCCGACACGGTCCTGCTCGCCGTCCCGGCCGGTTCGCAGGAGCCGGCCGGCTGTGTCGTGCTCAAGGTGCCCCACGAGGGCCGTGCACCCGAGATCAAGCGGCTCTGGGTCGCGCCCGGGGCCCGGCGCAAGGGCCTGGCGAAGCGGCTCATGGCCGAGGCGCTGAGCCGGGCCGCGGCCTCCGGGGCGCCCGCGGTGCGCCTCACCGTCTGGTCCTGGCGGGAGGAACCGCTCGCCCTCTACCGCGGCCTCGGCTTCGAGTCCGTCCCCAGCTGGGACGAGCGGCCCGACCTGCTCTGCCTGGAACGGCCGCTCGACGTCGTCGAGCGGCTCTCCCCGGACGCCGTGCGGGCACACGCTCCGGCAGGCCTCGCCGCGCTCCTGGTGGACGCCGTGGAAGGCGGGGCCTCCGTCGGCTTCCTGGCCCCCCTGGAGACCGCCGGGGCGACCGCTTGGTGGCTCCGGGTCGCCGAGGAGGCCGCACGGGGCGTACGGGATGTCTGGGTGGCCCGCACCGCAGGGGGGAGCCTGGCCGGCGTCGTAACGCTCGTCCGCACCGGCACCGCCAACGGCCGGCACCGCGGGGAGATCGCCCGGCTCCTCGTCCACCGCTCCGCGCGCGGTCGCGGCCTGGGCTCCCGCCTGCTCGCCACGGCCGAGGCCCACGCCGCCGCGACCGGTCTCGGCCTGCTCGTCCTGGACACCCAGACCGGCAGCCCCGCCGAGCGCCTCTACCGCGGTGCGGGCTGGACGGCCGCGGGCACGATCCCCGACTTCGCCGCCGATCCGGCCGGCGTGCTGCGCGCCACCACGCTCTACTACAAGCGCCTCGGCTAGCGGCCGTCCCGTCACCCGCGGCGGACCGGCGCGCGGTGGCCGGCGCGCCGCCGAGACCCATCCGCGGCCACCCCGAGAAAGAGCAAGGGCCCCGGGAGGC